>NZ_JAJWTS010000008.1:0-64465 GCF_021632165.1 Candidatus Avelusimicrobium fimicolum | reverse complement strand
AATCGTACCCACGTTCACGTGCGGTTTGCTGCGGGAAAATTTTTCCTTTGCCATTGTGTTTAGTTCTCCTGTTGTTAATTTTTACTGCTTTGTTTAGTTTGTCAAAACAAGCTGGGAGTGGGAATCGAACCCACGACCTTCTCCTTACCATGGAGATGCTCTACCGACTGAGCTACCCCAGCATTACGTCCTCGCCCGGATTCGGGCGGTACTGCCAAATCTATAAGCTGGGAGTGGGAATCGAACCCACGACCTTCTCCTTACCATGGAGATGCTCTACCGACTGAGCTACCCCAGCATTTATGCTGGCCCTTACAGGCTTTTTGCATCCTTGCCAAGCGGGCGATGGGAATCGAACCCACGTATCAAGCTTGGAAGGCTAGTGTTCTACCATTGAACTACGCCCGCGCAAGGCATTTACTTTATTATATCAAAAAATCTTCAATTACAAAAGGGTTTTGGCCAAAAGCCCCGCGAAAAACGGCCCCCAATCGGGAGCCTTTGATTTATTATACAAAAAAGAAATAAATTTCGCAATAGAAAACCCGGCCGCTCGGGCCGGGCTAAAAAGGTGGGAGGCCTTGTCCCCTACAAGAGGCTGTACCCAAAAACGGGCGATGGTGGCACTCCCATATGGCTAGTATAGCGGCAAAGCACAAAAAATCAAGACCCAATTTTATACTTTTATATTTTTCTTCCTAAATTTAAATTTTTTTGCTATAATAGTTAGGTCTTACCGATTTGATGTTACGGTGCGGTGGCCAAGTGGTAAGGCGTGAGTCTGCAAAACTCATATTCGCGGGTTCGATTCCCGCCCGCACCTTACGATTTGAACCCTGTGTTGAAAGATAACGCAGGGTTGTTTTTTGCCAAAAAATAGTTTTTCTTTATTACCCTTACTTTTTGTACCGACAAAAAGTAAGCAAAAAACTCGCCGCCCAACACGTTATAAAAAGCAGAGCGGAACGGATATTTTGACAACTCGCCCTACCGGGCTCAAACAAATCAAAATATTCTCCCGTTCCTCTCGCTTTTTATCAGCAACGTAAGGGCGGGCTAAACAGCAAAGACATCAAGGGCTTTCCATCCCAATTACACGAAGTAATCTTAAATTCTTGCCAAATAATCCCGTAAGGTTCCATACGATTTTGCGGGTCTTGGCCCGTTTATAAAAGGCGCATAAGGCGGAGGAGTATTTTTACTTGTTTGAGCGTAGCGAGTTGTAAAAATACCCGCCGTTACTGCCTTTTATGGGCACTGACCCGCTGGTCTTTTTGCTTCTTTTTCTCCCACGAGAAAAAGAAATAAAAACCCCCGCTTATCATAAAACCGTAAGCGGGGGTTTGCTGTTTTCCTGTGAGGATTAATCTTCTTCCGGCACTTCGGGCAAAATTTCTGTTTTGCTCTTATCTTCCGGATAAGGAATCCCTTTAAAGGTATAGTTAAACCAATCGCCCAGTTCGTCCATCAAAATATAAGTAACCGGGGTCATCAGCAACGTAACGAGCAGAGAGAGCGCCTGCCCGCCTACGATAACAATCGCCAAACTGCGGCGCTGGTCGGCGCCTTCGCCGTTGGAGAAAATCATCGGCGCCACACCCATAATCAGCGTAAGCGTCGTCATCAAGATAGGGCGTAAACGGACACGGTTTGCCTGCAAAATAGCATCTGTACGTCCGTAGCCGCGGGCGCGCAGTTGGTTGGTATAATCGGTCTGCAAAATAGCATTTTTACTGACTACACCGATTAACATAAAAATACCCAACAAACTGTACAAGTTAAGCGATTGTCCCGTTAAGAACAAGGAAAGCACCGCAAACGGCAATGTCAGCGGCAGGGAAACAATAATGGCCACCGGGTGCGTATAACTTTCAAACTGCGCGGCTAGAATCATATATTTAAAGAAGAACGCCAACACGAACGCCAAAAGGAACGACGAGAACATCTTCGTCATTTCTTCCGACATACCCGTTACACCGCCCGAGTATTCCGCCCCCGCATTTAAGCGGTGGAAGATATCGTTCATAATCGCCAAGGCAGAGCGCGTATCAATTCCGTTCAAGTTGGCTTGTACGGTTACTTGGCGCTGGCGGTTATGGCGGTCAATCTGGCTGGGGCCGGTACCTTCTTCAATATAGGCTACGCTGTCCAAACGCTGAATCGTATCTTTGCCGTTTAATTTGCCGGGAACCATTAAAGCGGAAATGGCTTCTTTGGTATCGCGGTATTCCTCGGCTACGCGGACACGCACATCATACAGGTCGTCGCCTTCCTTGTATTTAGTAATATCATCTTCGCCGCCTACCATAGTACGCAGAGCAGAGGCAATAGACGTAATCTTAACGCCCAAGTTCTGCGCTTTTTCGCGGTTGATGACTACGCGGTATTCCGGCTTAGACAAGTCTAGCGAAGTGTCCACGTCAATAAAACGCGGGTCCTTGGACAACTGCTGTACCATCGCCTGGCTGTATTCGCTCAACTTATTGATATCCGGACCGGAAATAACAAATTCCAACTCGTACGAACCGGAGGACGGCGTTTCGCTGACTACATAAGAATTGCTTTTCAATCCTTTGTATTTCTTCATCATTTCGCGAATTGCATCCAAATATTCTTTGGTGGTTACGCCGTCGCGTTTATCACGGCTTTCAAACTCCACACGCACATACCCTTTGTTGGAAGGGTTAGAGGACACGAAACTGCTGGAAGACACCCCGGCCGCCACCAAGGTATCCTTGACGTGCGGCAAGCGGCGGATATCCTTTTCAATCTGCTTTAAAATATCCTGCGTATCGGTGTAACTGGTCCCTACCGGGGCTTCAATGCTGACCTGCACTTTACCGCTATCATCCGTAGGCATAAATTCCCCGCCCACGCGCGCCAACATCGGCACCAACAACACCAAGCACAAGCACGCCAGCGAAACCATTATTTTGCGGTGGTGGATAGACCAATCCAAAAGCGGAATATACCAATCCACTAATTTTTTATTTACACCGTCAACAAAGAGGTCCAGTTTTGTTTTCTTTTCCTGCTTTAACATCTTGGCGCAGAGCATAGGCGTCAGCGTCAGGGCCACCACACCGGAAAGAGCAATAGCGAACACTACCGTCATACCGTAACTGTTTACGATACGGCCCACAATACCGCTCATATAAGCCAACGGCAGAAAGATTACCAAAATAGACAGCGTGGTCGCCACTACCGTAGAGGTAATTTCGTGGGAACCGTCAATAGCCGCCACTTTCGGGCTTTTGCCGTATTTTTCCATATGGCGGAAGATGTTTTCCAACATGACGATAGCGTCGTCAATTACGATACCGACGGCTACCAGCAAGCCCAGAAGCGTCATTGTATCAATCGTAAACCCGGCCATATTCATAAAGATAAATGAGCCGATAATGGAAATCGGCATAGCCAAGAACGAAATAAACGTAGAACGCAAAGAACCCATAAAGAAGAACACCATAATACCGGCTAAAATACCGCCGAGAACCAAGTGTTCCAACACGCTGTGAACAGAGGCTTTAATATTGCCGGACTGGTCCATCATCAAAGAGAGGGATATGTCCGCCGGAAGCGTGGGTTTAATTTTTTCCAACTTATCTTTTACGCCTTGCACAACGGCCAAGGTGTTTGTGCCGGACTGTTTGGTAATTTCCAAGGTTACGGCGCGGCGTTTGTTTAAAAACGTGGATTCGCGTTCGTATTCGCCGGAGTCCTCGGCATAGCCGATATCGGCGATTTTAATGGAAGCGCCGTTGCGGTTAGCGATAAAAATATCATTAAAGGACGGCACGTCCGGGATACGGCCCAAAATACGCAACGTATATTCCTGGTGCTGCTGTTCCACACGTCCGCCAGGAATTTCTACGTTTTGGTCGGCCAACGCGGCTGCAACGTCACTGATAGGCAGGTTTAAAGAAAACAGTTTCAGCGGGTTGACCGTAATATGGATTTCGCGTTCGCGGCCCCCTACAATGTTCACGGCACCTACGCCGCGGATATTTTCAATATTTTCTTTTACCTTCTTTTTGGCAATTTCCGTCAGTTCCACAATGTCGCGGTCACCGGATACCACTACGTTCAATACGGCGATGGAGTCCATATCCAACTTTTGCACCACGGGGGCTTCTGTACCGTCCGGGAGTTCGTTTTTAATGAGTTCCACTTTATCGCGCACTTCCTGGGCGGCCACATCGCCGTCTTTATCCATCAAGAACTTAATACTTACCAAAGAGGCGCCTTCCATACTTTGGGATTTGATTTCATCAATCCCTTCCACCTGGTTGACGGATTCTTCAATAATTTTCGTAACGGAAGTTTCAATTTCTTCCGGGCTGGCACCCGCCAAAGTGGTTTGCACCAGCACATACGGTACGTCCACGTTCGGGAACATACCCACACCCATACTGGAATAGGACATCAACCCGATGACCACAATAGCCAAACACATCATAATAGTGGCTACCGGGCGGCGGATGAAGACGGCGGTAAAACCGCCTTTTTTCATTTTCTCCTTTTCCAGCGCATTGGACGCTTGTAAATTGTTGTTATTTTCAGCCATACTTAATTATTTTTCCAATTCAATTTTGCTGCCGTCTTTCAAACCATAGGTAAACGTAAGCACCTGTTCACCCGCGGAAAGACCTTCGCTCACTTCCAAGTGATTGCTATTGATAAAGCCCGTCTTTACGTTTCTGCGTACGGCGGTTTTGCCGTCAGCGGACGGAACAAAAACATATGTTTCGTTCGTTTCTTCGTCCGTGTAAACGCTCTGTTTAGAAACAGAAACGGCGTTTGTTTTTTCAGACAAGGTAATATCCACTTTGGCAAACATACCCGATTTCAACAACCCTTTGGTGTTATCGGCATAAAACTCCACGGCTACCGCACGGCTGGTGGAATCTACCACCGGGCTGATAATCGTCAGTTTGGCTTCAAATTCTTTGCCGGGGAGCGCATCCACGCGCAAAGTGGCGGGCTGGCCCTTATAAATTTCGCCAATGTAGCGTTCCGGGATATCCACCGCTACGCGCACTTTTTCCTGGTTGACTACTAATGCTACCGGCGTGGAAACCGTTACGTTGGCGCCCGGGTCCAAATATACGCGGCCGACTACACCCGTAATGGTGGACGGCACGACTACCGGCTCGTACACGGCACCCACTTCGTCGCGCTCAATTAAAGAAACTGTTTGGTTCTTTTTGACCGCGTCTCCCTCGCGCAAGACGTTTTTAAGCAATTTACCGTTCACGCGCGGGAAAAGAGTCGCTTCTTCCAACGCCTTGATACTGCCGGACATTAACAGTTCGTGCTTCAAAGTGCGTTTTTGCACCGTTTCCTGTTTTACCAAGAAAACGTCCTTAGCCACACCGTCTAACGGACCGGATGTTTTGGGCTTAAAAATGACCACCAAGGCCAAAATAAAAGCCAGGGCTACTACCCCCCATATAATTCTTCTTTTAGTTCTTTTTTTCATACAAATTTACCTCTACACCTACGGCGAATTTTAAATCGGAAAGGGCAATCGCCCCATCATATACAGCCTGCACATATTTCAAGTCGGAATCGTTCACGTTGGAAATAGCGTCGTTGACTTCCAACTGGCTCGTAAGCCCCGCTCGGTAACGCTTCATTTGCGAGTTCAAGTTTTCCCGGGCCTGTTCCACTACGCCTTTGGTGGCCTCAATGCGGGAGCGGGCTTCTTCCAAATTCAGCCACGCTTCTTTTACTTGGATACGCACGTTCTTCATTTTGTTTTGGTACGCAACCACCGCCTGTTCGTAAGCCAGTTCCTTTTGCGCCACTTGCGAGGATACTTTAAACCCTTCAAATAACGGAACGCTCAATGTTACTCCGGCCGCGCTGGACCAATAATAATCTTGTTTATGCTGCGGAAACCCGTTATCGGTTACGCCGTTATAGGTATAATTCCCGTTTAAGGCAAGCACCGGCATATGGCCCGCGCGGGCAATCTTTACGTTGTAATGCGCCGCATCAACGGCTAATTTGGAAAGTTTCAATTCGGGCCGTTTTTCCATAGCCAAATTATATAACTCATCCAAAGACGGCGTTTGCGGCAGTTCCAAATCTTTTTGTGTCCAGGTTAAATAAATGCGGTCTTCCGGGTCACGGTTTAAAATTTGGCGCAAATACAAATTGCCCAGTTCAAAGTTCTTTTGTGCCTGCAAAACCGTAGGCTCAATATTTTCCACCTTTACCTTTTGGGTCAGCACATCCAAACTGCTGGCAAGGCCCTGTTTGTATTTGGCTTGGGCTTCTTCTAAATGTTGTTTAGCAATATCCAAATACTCCTCTTGCACGCGGATTAAAGCGGCGGCATAAATAATGTCATAACAGAATCCCACCACCTGCTTGGTAACAACATCTTGCACGTGGCGCAAGTTAAAAAGGCCCTGTTCTGCGCCCACCTTTGCCAGGTTGACCGAGTTGCGGATTTGCCCGCCCGCCCACAAAACGTAAGAGGCGTTCAGCCCGGCTTGGTATGTATTATTTTGGCCGATTTCTATGCTTTGGGCGCCCATAATAATTTTGCCCTTTTTAAGAGCGCGGCTATACGAACCGTCCAATGACAAAGACGGATAGTAACCGGAACGCGACTGCGAAAGTTGCTGTTCATAGATTTCCTTCGTCTTTTGTGCATCAATGATTTGGTAACTGTCCGAGAGTGCCATCCGAATTGCATCGGAAATGGTAATTTTCTCCCCCCCTACCTCTTCACGTTCGGCAAACAAATTGTTTGCCGCTTTGCCCGGAGCAGCCCCCAGGCACGCAGGCGCATATGCTGCCATAAGCGCGAGTAATACCCATTTTTTCATATGTTTTATTTTGTTTCCTTATAGTATGCTTGAATACCAAGTAAAATGATTTTGACTAACCGTTCTACGGTTTGCCGGTCAAAGGATCCCCCGCGGTACGAGGCGGGATTGACGTGCTGCGTAAGATACGCGCTAAACATAATTTCCGCCGAAATACCCGATGCCAGACGGATAATATCCATCACGCTGCCGGGCGGGAGTTTGCCTTTTTGTTCTTCCCGCTTTAAAGCGTTGGCCAACATATCCTGCACGCAAGGTTTTTCTTTCGGCGGGAGTTTTTTGAGGTCCACATCCAAGGTGTAAGAAATCATCTGCAAAACAAACTTAGAGTGAACCGGGTCCTTGGTAAAAAAATCCAAGTGGGATTTTAACCCTTCGTTTAGTATTTCCGCCGGACCACTGGCGTGTTCGGACACGCGGTCCAACAGTTGACTAAACAGTTGTTCGTGTTCTTCAATAATACTGCGGCACAAATCTTCTTTATTTTTAAAGTAATAATAAAGGACAGGCTTGGTTACGTTTACTTTTTCGGCAATTTCGCGCATAGACACTTTGTCCAAGCCCTTTTCTGCCATTAAGTGAAACGCCGCCTTTTTAATAGCCGCCCGCATATGATTTTCACGTTCGGACTTATCTATTTTTTCGGTTTCTTGTTTTTTCATATAATTCAAATAATTTTACTTACCGGTCGGTAATATTTTACCAAATAATGATAATCCCTGTACATATGTAAACACAGGCAAGGCCTAAAATATTCCATATAAAATAACAACGCCCCGGCAAAAACCGGGGCGAACGCAACAATTATCCTTTTTAAAACAGCAGGGCAATCCCCCACAAAAAAAACACGCCGAGCAAAACCACCGCCACCAACGCGGGGACAAAGCCGAACAGCCAAGCCGTCAACGCTTGGGCCGCGCTGACTCCGCACAGGCGCATTAATGAGCGCGTTAAATAGCCCAGTTGAAGCCCCAAGACCAGAAGCAGGGCAAACGGAGCGAGCAAGCCAAGCCCGGCGCCGGGCCAAGCGGCGGAAATCAGGGCAAAAGCCACGAGTAAGCCTTTAATAAATCCCGCAGACCCAATCAGCACAAACAACTCGGCAGGCGAGGATTTGATATGTTTAAAATCCAAAAATAACCCGCACAGGGACGCAATAAAATAACCCGCTGTCAGTTCAGCAATAAACACCACAAATAATTTTAACAGCAAGGCCACCGGGCTAATGCCGTCGCCGATATTAAAGAACAGCACCCACCCCAGCGTGGCCGCAAAATAACCCATACACGCGCGGGAAAGAGAGCGTTCCGCAGCCAGTTGCGTAATCGCGCCGGAGGGGTCGTCCATATACTTAAAATACGATTTAAGCAAATTCATATTAGTTCACCCACAAATAGGACACGCTCGGTGTCGCCAGCGTTTGCAACTGTTTGGCAAGCGTTTGGTTTTCCATAGACGAACCGAACGAGAAAATCAGTTCCCGCAATCCGTCCGGGCGGGAAACAAGCACCTTAGGGTCTTTTATCCCGGCCAGTTCGCCCGCCAATAAACGGGCCTCTTCCTCGCCGCCCAATTTATCCACAAAGCCCAAGTTATACGCACGCTGGCCTGTAAATACACGCCCGTCGGTATATTCGGCCAAATCTTCGGGTTTTACATTAGGCCGCCCTGCTTTTACGGCCGCAAAAAACTGCGTATAAGTATCGTTTACCATATCCTGCAAAATGGCTTTTTCGGCATCACTCATCGGGCGGAAAGCGGACCCCATATCCTTATATTTGCCGGAGGTAATCGGGGTAACTTTTACGCCGATTTTATCAAACAAACCTTCTACATTGCTCGTTTGCATAATCACTCCCACCGAACCGGTAATCGTGCCGGGCTCCGCCACGATTTTATCCGCCGCCATAGCAATATAAAAGCCACCGCTTGCCGCCACATCCCGGAACAAGGCTACAACTTTCTTTTTCTCTTTGGCTTTTAAAATTTCGCTGTAAATGTTTTGAACGGAAGCCACCGTGCCGCCGGGAGAATTGATATCCAGCACAATGGCTTGGACGTTTTCATCGCGCCCCGCTTCGCGGATTTTTTTAGCGATAGAGGAGGCCCCGGACGGACGGGAAAACGCAGAGGAATTATTATCCTGCGCAATCACACCGCGGACCTTAATCCAAGCAATACCCTTTTCCCCTTTGGACCGTACAAATGCCGCCGCCAGTTTGGAAGTGTTATCCTCCTTCTCGGCCGTTTTGGCAGGAGCACATTTAGCCACAGGCTTAACCGTTAAATACACCCCGCATACCGCAGAAACGGCAAAAACGGCCAGCAACAGCGCGGCCCAAATGCCGTGTACGGCGTGTTTGTCTGCGGGCTTTTTTTCGTTAGGGTCTTGCGGGAGCGGAAACTCCGTGAAGGCCGTTTTTTCGTTTTCTAACAACTTCTTTTCCCACTCTTCTTTGGGAAGGCTGATATCCGTATTGGTTTGGTTTGTTTTATCGTTTTCTGGCATAAAATATCCTTTCATTAAAATTGTTACTTAATTATACAAATTAAATTGCTAAAATATGGGCAGTTCTTCTTGCGCGCAAAACATATTCAGGAGGCGTTATGTTTACCGGAGTTTACACCGCACTTGCCACCCCTTTTACGAAGCAGGGCCAAGTGGATTATCCCGTTTTAGAGCGTTTAATTCAGGCGCAACTGGCCGCCCGGATAGAAGGCTTTGTATTGTTAGGCACTACCGCCGAAGCCGCTACTTTGTCAGCCGAGGAAAAGACCGAAATCTTACGTTTTTGCACCCCTCGCATAAAAGGCCGCGCCAAAATAATTATCGGCACAGGCACGAACGATACCGCTTCTACTGTACAAAACACCCGCGCCGCGCTTGCGTTTGAACCGGACGGGGTTTTAATCGTTACGCCTTATTATAATAAACCCAATCCAAACGGGCTGGTTGCCCATTATAAACAAGCGGCGGCTTTGGGAGTGCCGGTTATTTTATACCATATTCCCGGCAGAACAGGTTTAAAACTTGCTGCCGCAACTTTGGACAGATTACTAAATGAAGTACCGCAAATTGCAGGGGTAAAAGAATCCGATTATGATATGGCACACGTTACCGATACCGCCGTAAAATATAGCAGCAAGTTAAGTTATCTGTGTGGAAACGACGATTTATTCCCGCAGTATCTGGCACTTAACTCCTCCGGCATTATCAGCGCGGCGGCCAATGTGTTTGCTCCTGCTTTTGTGCAAATTTATAAACTCTTTCAAGAGGGCCATACAAAAGAGTCTTTTGCCTTGTTTGCACAACTTTATCCGCTTATAAAAGCCTGCTATTTGGAAACGAATCCCACTTGCGTAAAGTATATGCTTTCCAAAATCGGATTCGGCACGGAAGCCGTGCGCTTGCCGCTGGGAGAAATATCCACAGAAAACAAGCAAAAGATTGACCGTTTATTGCAAACGGCAGATAACAATTTATTTATTAAATAAGGAATTTTATGAAAACCGTTGGAATTATCGGCATTAACGGGATGGTGGGGCAGAATATGCTCCGCGAACTCAAAAAACTTAAAACACCCGTTGAAATTAAAACCTTTGGGCGCGAGGACGAAATCACACCCCTGGATGTTGCTATCTTATGCACGGACAACCCTGTCAGCGCAAAATTGGCTCCCCTAATCAAGGACCGCGTAAAATACATAGTGGATATGTCCTCCGAGTTCCGTATGACACCGGGAGTACCTCTTGTGATTCCGGAAATTAACCCGCAGGACATTACGCCTGCTACCCGCTTAATCGCAAGCCCTAACTGCACAACTACCGGGCTTGTAATGAGTTTGGCCCCGCTTAAACCGTTTTATCATTTTGAGGAAGTTTTTTTCTGCTCTTACCAGGCCATCAGCGGCGGGGGCAAAAAACTGTTGGACGATTTTCACACGCCCGGGTCCTATTACGAAAACAACTGCGTGCCGCTTATCGGCTCGGTGCAACCCAACGGCCACACCGCCGAGGAATTAAAGGGCTTGTACGAATCACGCAAAATTTTAGGGCTTCCGGGCTTAAAAGTATATTGCCACACGGTGCGCGTATCGGTGGAAAATTCCCACTCGTTAGGCGTTACCGTAAAAGCCAAGGAGCCGTTTGACTTGGCCCAGGTAAAGCAACAGTGGAACGTCTTTCCGAATTTATCATACAGCGAAAGCGTAGTTACCCCCAAAGAAGCCAGCGGACAAGAAACCACTTACATCTGCCGCCTGCGCCAAGATGTAGAAGAACCAAATGTAATTCACTATTTTGTAACTTTTGATAATTTATTAAAGGGGGCCGCGATGAACGGCCGCCAAATTGCAGAACTGTTATTGGAGCGTTTTGTATGAAGAAAGTTTTATTAAACGGCGCGGAAGGGAAAATGGGCAAAGCCATTACGCGCTTAATTGAAACCAACCCCCAATGGGGACTCTCCGTAGCCGTTAAGCGCGAAAGCGGACAAAAGGTAATCGGCGATTTTGATATTGTGATTGATTTTTCCACCCCGCAGGGCGCGCAGGAAGCCTTTACTATTGCGCATAAGCACCGCCGGCCTTTTTTAACGGGCACCACGAATTTGCCCGAAACCTTTTTGTTCCAAATGCAGGCAGAAGAAAAAATACCTGTTTTTTATGCCCCAAACGTCAGTTTAAGCGTTTATTTCTTTACCGAACTGGTACGCCTGGCAGGTAAAATGTTTCCGCAATATTCGGCCGCCCTGCACGAAATACACCATATCCATAAAAAAGATGCCCCCAGCGGCACAGCCAAAACTTTGGCCGACGGAATCGGCCTGCCATATGAAGCCGTTACTTACGAACGGATTGGCGAAACGGTGGGCACGCACACGGCTAAGTTTGTTTCCCCCTTTGATGAAATTACGCTCACGCACGAGGCCAAAAACCGGGACTTGTTTGCCGAATCGGCTATACAGGTAGCCCTGTGGCTGATGAAGCGCGAGAGCGGGTTTTACACAATGTCGGACTATGCAAAATTTAAATTGAAGGAAAAACGCAAATGAAAATTCACTTCGTAGGTATTGGCGGTGTAGGAATGAGCGCCCTGGCGCAACTGCACGCTATGGGCAAGGACCAGGTAACCGGGTCCGACCGTTTAATCAGCAAAGGTTATACCGATATGGCCTTATGGGAATATCTTAAAAAATTGGGCATACAACTCTTTCCGCAAGACGGCAGCGGCATTGACCACAAAACCGATTTGGTTATTTTGTCCTCGGCCATTGAGGAAACCAACCCCGAAATTATCAAAGCCAAGGCCCTGGGCATTCCCACTATGCACCGTTCGGAACTATTGGCCAAACATGTGGCGGAACACCGCACCATTGCCGTTTCCGGCACCAGCGGCAAAAGCACCACGACCGCTATGGTTTACGACATTTTGGCTTTTGCAGGATTAAGCCCGTCCGTTATTACGGGAGCATCTATTTTGTCTTTGCAAAAAGAACAGGGTGTTTTCGGCAATGTATATAAGGGAAATAGCGATATTTTGGTTATTGAAGCCGACGAAAGCGACGGCTCTATTGTCAAATACCATCCCCATTTGGGCCTTTGCTTAAATCTGCAAAAAGACCATAAAGAAATCAATATTTTACAAGGATATTTTAAAGAGTTTATCTCCCATTGTAAAACGGCTATTATTAATGCCGAAGAAGAAAACCTGCGCGTGCTGGCTCCCCAAGCCAAAACCTTCGGGCTTTCTCTGGGCGACATACACCCGAGCGAAATCAAGGCCGACGGATTCGGCTCGGATTTTACGATTCAAGGACAACCCTTCCGCCTGCATATTCCGGGCCTTCACAATGTATGCAACGCCACTGCGGCGGTAGCCGTAGCCCTGCAAATGGGAGTAGATTTGGAAACCTGTGCCAAGGCATTAAACAAATTTACCGGAATTGCCCGCCGTTTTGCCAGTGTAGGCAGTTACAACAAAATTGAGGTAATAGATGACTTTGCCCACAACCCGCACAAACTGGCAGCCACCATTGAAGCGGCCCACTTGCGCGGCAAACGCGTGCTGGCCTTTTACCAGCCCCACGCGTTTACTTCTATCAAAATGCTGGCAGCGGACTTTGTGGACAGTTTTGCTAACCATATCGGCCCCAATGACCACCTGTGGCTGACCGAGGTGTATTATCCGGGCGGAACGGTTCCGCAAGGGATTTCCTGCCGGACGATTTTTGAGGGCTTAAAGGCGCGCGGCACAAACGTAAGTTACGACGACTGCCGCGAACGCATTTTGCAAGAAATGGCCGGAGCGGCACAGCCGGGGGATATCTTGCTGGTTTTAGGTGCGCGCGACCCCACTTTAACAGATTTTGCCCGCAAGTTGTTGGCTTCTTTAAAAGACCGCCAGCCGGCAGAGCCGTGCAAAACCTGCATGTTGGGCAACTGTTGTATGGCCTACACCAAATAACCTTGCCGTAATATACGAAAATCCGCCCCGGAGTGAAAAATACTCCGGGGCGGTGTTTTATCTAAACAAATTTATATTAATTAAAGCGGTTCATCGCCTTTTCTATGCCGTCTTTTAAAAACACTTCCAGTGCTTCCACCGCGCGGTTAAGCGATTCTTCCAACAAAGACGCATCTGCTTTGGGAAAATTAGACAGTACAAAATTGGCCAAATCAAACTTTTCGGGTTTTGGCCCAATACCCACGCGCAGACGGGCAATTTCCTGCGTACCCAACTGCTCAATCACGCTCTTCATACCCTTTTGTCCGCCCGCAGAGCCATTTTTGCGGATACGCAATTTGCCCACATTGAGCGATACATCATCAAAGCAAACCAGGCAATTTTGCGGCGGAATTTTGTAGAACCGGGCCAGGCTGGATACAGCCCGACCCGATTCGTTCATATAAGTGGATGGTTTGATGAGAAAGACATCACACCCGGCCACAAAGACCTTGGCATACACTCCCAGGTTTTGCCAGGCTTTCCACTCGGCCCCCCATTGGCGCGCAGCGTGGTCCAACACCATAAATCCGGCGTTGTGCCGCGTATGCTCGTATTGGGTTCCGGGGTTGCCCAGCCCAGCCAGGAGATATTGCATAGGTTATTTCTTCGCAGCGTCCTTGGCAGGGGCGGCGGCGGCAGCGTTCTTGGTGAGGTTGCCTTCTTCGTCCTTTTTGCCTTTGGTAGAAGAACTTTCCGGCTGCGCAGCAGCGGCATCAGCCGCGGCAGGAGCAGGGGCTTCTTCTTCTTTCGGAATCATCAAGTGTACGACCGGGGCTTCCGGATCGGTCAAAAGTTCAACGCCTTCCGGCAATTTCACTTCGCCCGCGACAATACCTTTGTTGATGGTCATCGGCGTAATATCAAGCACAATTTCGTGCGGGATAGCGCTTACCAAGGCGCGGACTTCAATTTCGCGCATAATGTGTTCAATGATAGCGCCATAGTTGGCCACATCGGCAGGCGTACCTTCCAGTTTGAGCGGAACGATAACGTCCATTTTGTCCTTCATACTAACGCGCTGAAAATCGGCGTGAATCGGGTTGTCGGTTACAGCGTGGTATTGGATTTCTTTTACCAAGGCAAGTTCGTTGTCTTTGCCCAAGGCAATTTCTACCAGCGTGTTTTTACCGGCTTTAACGATTTTATCCAAATCTTTTACGGTTACGGTTACGCTAACAGGTTCTTTATGACCGCCGTAGATTACGGCCGGTACTTTCTTTTCGGCTCTGATTTTAGAAAGAGCCCCTTTGACACCGATTCCTTCGCGGGATTCGGCAGCAATATTTACTTTTTCCATTTGTTTCCTCCAAAGTATTTACAAAATTTAGTTAAACATATCGCTGATAGAGCGGCCATCGTGGTTGCGTTTAATGGCGTCCGCCAGCAAGTACGAAACGGACAGTACGTCCACTTTCGGGCCCAGGTCGCGGATAGGCAGCGAATCGGAAATGATTAATTTTTTAATATCGGACTTGTTAATCTTTTCCATTGCGTTGCGCGAGAGCAACCCGTGCGTGCAGACGGCGTAAATTTCACGCGCGCCGCGTTCTTTGATTTTTTGGGCTACGGTGGTCAGCGTGCCGGCCGTATCCACGATATCGTCAAAAATAATCGCCACTTTGTCTTTTACATCACCGATAACGTTATAAACCACGGCTTCGTTCGGTTTCGGGCGGCGTTTATCAATAATCACTAGCCCCGCGTCCATACGGGCGGCAAATTTGCGGGCGCGTTCCACACCGCCCACGTCGGGGGAGATAACCACGATATCTTTTTTATCAAAATCTTTAAAATAATCCAAAAATACTTTGCGGGCGCGCAAGTGGTCCACCGGGATATCAAAGAACCCCTGAATTTGGCCTGCGTGCAAATCTACCGTCATAATGCGGTCCGCCCCGGCCGTAGTAATTAAGTTGGAGGCCAGTTTGGCCGTAATCGGCACACGGGGAGAGGCCTTGCGGTCTGCACGCGCATAACCGAAATAGGGGAGCACCGCTGTAATTTTCCCTGCACTGGCGCGTTTGAACGCGTCAATCATAATGAGAAGTTCCATCAAGTTTTCGTTGACGGGCGGGCAGGTGGGCTGAATAATATAGCAATCGTGCGCGCGCACACTTTCCAAAATCTGCACGTCAATTTCGCCGTCGGCAAAACGCTCCACGCGCAACTTTCCCATCTCCATATTCAGGTGATTGCAAATCTTTTGAGCCAGGGCAATGTTGGAATTGCCGGAGAAGATTCTCAAATCGCCGTTTACGCTTTTAGTCATTTTTTTTGATACCTTTGTTTTCTAGAACGACCTGGCGCGAGCGGGCAATAGCCAATGATTCCGCCGGAACCTCTTTGGTTATGGTTGAACCCGCGCCGATTTTTGTATATTCGTGCACCGTTACAGGCGCTACAAAATTTACATTGGACCCCACAAAAGCGTGGTCCCCGATGACGGTTTGGTGTTTGTTTTTTCCGTCGTAATTGCAGGTAATGGTTCCCGCACCGATATTGACACCCGCGCCCATTTGGGTATCGCCGATGTAACTTAAATGGTTGACCTTGGACCCTTCCCCAATAACAGATTTCTTAATTTCCGAAAAATTGCCAACCTTCGCACCTTTCTTTAACACGGATTTCGGGCGCAGGTGGGCATAAGGCCCCAACTGGCATTCTTCGGCCACTTCGGACTCCTCAATATACGTTCCCATTTTAAGGGTTACGTTATCACCAATAATGGAATCTTTAATATAGACGTTGCCCTCAATCGTGCAATTTTTACCGATAACCGTTTTGCCGCAAATATAGCAACCGGGGCAAATGAACGTATCCACACCGATTTTTACGCCCGGATCAATAAACACCTCGTGCGGGCGGACCAGGGTTACACCTTCGTCCATTAACTCGTGGGCTACGCGGTCGCGCATAATCTGCTCGGCCTCGGCCAGTTGCGCCTTACTATTCACGCCAAGGGCTTCGCGGTAGTCCGGCCCGGCAAATACCAAGACCGGCTTTTGCATTTCTTTAATCAAAGCCAAGGTGTCGGTTAAATAATATTCCTGTTTCGGCCCTTGCGGAGTTAACTGGATAAGCGCGGCTTGTAAGGCTTTGGAATTAAAAACGTACATACCGCTGTTGATTTCGGAAATCTTTTTGGTGTCCTCGTCGGCGTCGGTTTCTTCTACAATTTTTTCAAACGCGCCGTCCTCCGCGCGGATAATGCGCCCGTATCCCGTAGGATTTGGTACATTTACGCCTAAAACCAACGCTCCCATTTCGCCGCCTTCAAACACATCTGCCATATGGGCAAGCGTTTTGGCTTTCAAAAGCGGAGTATCGCCGTTTAACACCATTATCGTTTCAAATTTTTGCAAGAGAGGCACCGCGGCTTTTACAGCGGAAGCAGAGCCGGATAAATCCGTCTGCGGAATAAACACTACCGGGGCAGTAATGCCCCAATCGGTCAGCCCGGCCTTAACAGCCGAAACAACTTCGTCAGCCCCGTGGCCGACCACAATGCCGATAGCGGCGGGACCCAATTCCTGGGCCGCCTTTAAAATATGTGCAAGTATCGGGATTCCGCAAACCAGGTGAAGCGGTTTGGGAAGAGGAGATTTCATCCGGGTGCCCTTTCCGGCCGCCAAGATGAGTACACACAGATTTTTTTTGGCTACCATTTTGTTTAACTCTTGCCTAAAAAAGAATCTAACTTGTTAATGAAAAATCAGGAACAAATTATATAAATATTATACCAATAAACCGCCAAATCTGCAAAGCCGGAGTGTTGGCACTTCCTGCCATAGGCGGGGCATTAAAAGTATTGTAGCATTTATACTCCAAGGTGAATACCTTTTAATGCACCAGATAACTCCCACTGTCTGACCGCTTGCCACCGGATAATGCTCTGCAGACTTTTTCACCTTCTGCTGCAGCGACATAGTCTACCAGTGGCTCACAGATAACACGATTTGGGGTTCTCCAGTTAACGCTAACGGCATACCGCCAATACCCGCCGGGGGTGGAAGTACCTTTAGGAGGCTTCTCAAACACACGCAACTGCAAATCATTCCATTGATAATAAAAATGCTCTCCCTCCGCCTCATAAGGTCCCGGCGGAAGTTCTTTTAAACCCGTATCCTCTAACAGCATGGAGACGCTGTTTGCATCTAATTTTATATAAGATTCCTTCAACGTGACCCAGTATTGCATCTCTGCACCAGATAATTCCAGCATATGGTAATTATCTTGTATCTTCTTCATCATTATACGCGCTTCCGTATACCGGGCCTTAATGACTGCTTTTTCATACTGTGGCACCGCTATGGCCGCCAAAACACCAATAATCAAGACTGCCACCAAAAGCTCTAGAAGCGTAAACCCGCCTATCCTGCTCGTCAATGCGTCTTTCATGTACCGCCCTCCATTTTTGATAAAGTGTATTTTCATCCAATTTATCAAAAAAAAAGAACCAAATCAATCCATTGCACCGGAGATATCCCCTTCCAAGCTGACAATTTTGTGCGATGCACTGCTTCTTCCTGGAAATGACAGTTTACACACAACCGGAGGACAGCAAGTCATCCCTCCGGACAGGCCCCTGTTCCATGGGAGTACGCTCCGCAGGGGCGGAAAGCAAATAAATGCAAAAAGCCGCCCATGTATTGGGCGGCTTGTGTGGCATCAAATGATTATTAGTCAGTCAATATACCGTAACAGACAGGGCCTTCGGCCCGGGTGATTCGGGCGCGTACCAGCCCGTGCGCCTGAGCCGCGTTTTCCAACACGACGGGCTGAAAGTTAGACGTAATGCCGTGCGGGCGTCCGTCTTTATGTTCTTCCACAAACACGTCCTGTGCCGTACCCACCAAAGAGGCCGCAAAGGCGGCGCGCAATTCCTTATCCAGCGCGCGCAAAGCCTCTGCGCGGCGCTTGATTTCTTCGTGCGGCAGTTGCTTTAAAGCGGCCGCCGGCGTGCCGGGACGCGGGGAATAACTAAAAACGTGAAGCCCCGCCAACTTTACCTGTTTAATAAATGCGTAAGTGGCTTCAAAATCCGCTTTCGTTTCGGTGGGGTATCCGGCAATTACGTCTGCAAAAATGCCTATTTGCGGCACGCGGGCACGCAACTCCTTTACCTTGTCCGCATAGGCGGAAGTGTCATAATGACGGTTCATATCTTTTAGCACCTTATCGCACCCGGCCTGCAAGGGCAAGTGAAAATAGTTGCAAAAGCGGGCGGGGTATCGGTGCATCATTTCTATCACGCCGTCCGTAACCGTTTGGAGTTCAATAGACGAAAAGCGTACGCGGAAATTGCCCTCCATTTGGGCAATATGGCGGCATAGTCCTGCTAAATCGGCCCCTGTTTGCGGGCATTTGTAATTACCAATGTTAATACCCGTCAAAACGACCTCGGCAAAGCCCTTCCGCTCCAAAGCATCAATTTCTTTGAGTACATCTTTTAAAGGTTTGGAACGTTTTACGGGGCGGGCATACGGTACAATACAATAGGAACAAAAACAATCGCACCCGTCCTGAATTTTGATAAATGCGCGGCTATGTCCCTCGTGTCCGGAAACCGTCCAACAAATATCGTCCGTATGAAACAGGGTCTTGCCTAAATCATATTTCCCTACAATTTCCGCCTGCGGAAATTTTTGGCGGACTTCGTCCGCGTGTGCCGCGGCATAGCACCCCGTCAGCACAAGGCGTGCGTGCGGATTACGGCGCAGAATTTGGCGGATTTGCTTTTCCACGTCTTTATCAGCCTGGTGCGTAACCGTGCAGGTATTAAGCACGCAAATATCGGCGGTTTCAAAGGAGTCCGCAGGAACAGCCCCGGAGTTTAAAAATTGCTCCAATAATGCCTGGCTTTCCACTTGGTTGACGCGGCAACCGAAGGTTTTAATAAAAAATGTGGTCATAAGAGTTTAGCGGCTACCGCAATACAGGCCGTTTCTGCACGCAAAATATTTACCCCTAGCGTAACCGGGAGCACATTGTATTGGGCGGCTACGACAATTTCCTCGTCCGTCCACCCGCCCGCAGGCCCCACAAATACGCGCACCCGCTTGGGATGGCCTAACTTTTCAAGTCCCCATTGCAAAGTATGCGTTTCCTCGGCCTCGTAAGCAATTAAAGACGGTATTTCCTGCACCAAGGCCGCCGGAAATTTAACAGGCGGCAGAATTTCGGGCACAAAGGGGGTATTACATTGTTTGCAGGCGGCAATCATAATTTGGTGCCAGCGGTCGTTTTTACCGTCCCATTTTTTGAGCACATCATACTCGCTGCGCTCCGTTATAATCGGGCGAAAAGCGGCTACCCCTAATTGGGTTCCTTTGTCTAATACTTCTTCCAGCCCTGTACGGGAATTGGGAGCAAAGCAAAGTTCCAACTCTAAGGGAACGCGGCGCACCGCACAAGGTTTTAACAATGTTCCGCGGACAAACTTTTTTTGTACGCGGTCTATGCGGGCCAAAAACTGCTTGCCTTTTCCGTCAAAAACACGGATTTCATCGCCCTCTTTATGACGGGCGACGGCGGACGCGTGGTGTGCTTCTGCGTCGGTTAAAAAAAATTCTGTTTCTTTGATATCGGCAAAATACTGCGACATAGGGATATTTTACAAAAAAAGGGGAACCTTTCGGGTTCCCCTTTTTAGCGGCTGTATTACTAGATTATTTATCAACGACTTCCGCTTCCACTACGTCGTCTTTTCCGTCGTTGCTGGCGGCACCGGCTTGCTTGCCGGCATTGGCGCCCGCTTGGGCTCCGGCCTGTTGGGCCTGGGCACTCGCGTTAGCCTGCTGCGATTTGTACATCGCTTCGCCAAGTTTCTGGCTGGCTTGCAAGGCCGCATCAGTGGCCGATTTCATCTTGGCAGCGTCTTCGCCTTTCAAGGCATCGCGCAAGTCATTCAAAGCGCGGTCAATGGCCAAACGGTCGTCCTGGGACACTTTATCACCGTATTCTTTCAAGGCCTTTTCGGTCTGATAGAGCACGCTGTCGCCCTGGTTTTTGGCTTCAATAACTTCTTTGTGCTTTTTATCTTCGTCGGCGAATTTTTCCGCATCTTTGACGAATTTTTCCACTTCGGCATCGCTGAGTTTGTTAGGCGAACTAATGGTAATGTGCTGTTCCTTGTTAGTACCCAAGTCTTTGGCGGATACGTTCAAGATACCGTTGGCATCAATATCAAACGTAACTTCAATCTGCGGCACGCCACGAGGAGCTGGCGGAATACCGTCCAAGTCAAACTTGCCCAGCGGTACGTTGTCTTTGGCCATCGGGCGTTCACCCTGCAAGACGTTAATGGTTACGGCCGGCTGGTTATCAGAAGCCGTAGAGAAGATTTGCGTCTTGCGCACCGGGATAGTGGTGTTGCGTTCAATAAGGCGCGTGCATACGCCGCCCAAAGTTTCCAAGCCCAAAGACAAGGGGGTAACGTCCAACAAGAGGACGTCTTTCACGTCGCCCGTCAAAATACCGGCTTGCACGGAAGCACCGATTGCCACGCACTCCATCGGGTCAATACCGCGTTCAATCTTTTTGCCGACCAAGTCTTCCACATATTTCTGCACAATCGGCATACGGGTCGGACCACCGACCAAGATGATGCGGTCAATTTGAGAGGCGGACAATTTGGCGTCGCTCAAAGCCTGTTCCACAGACTTGCCGCAGCGTTTTACAATGTCGTCCACCAAACTTTCCAGTTTTGCGCGGGAAAGCGTCAAAGCGAGGTGTTTGGGGCCGGTGGCATCGGCAGAGATGTAAGGCAAGTTGATGTCCGTTTCCATAGTGGTAGACAATTCAATCTTGGCTTTTTCGGCCGCGTCTTTCAAGCGTTGTTGGGCTTGAATATCTTTGGACAAATCAATACCCGTTTGTTTGCGGAATTCATCTTCCATCCATTTGATAACGGCATTATCCATATCCGTACCGCCCAAATGCGTATCGCCGGAGGTGGAAAGCACGTCAAAAGTACCTTCTTTACCCATTTCCATAATGGTTACATCCAGCGTACCGCCGCCCAAGTCAAACACCATTACTTTTTGCTCTTTCCCGGCCTTATCAATACCAAAGGCCAAAGCGGCTGCCGTCGGTTCGTTTACAAGGCGCACCACATCCAAGCCGGCAATGCGGCCCGCATCTTTGGTGGCCTGGCGCTGGTTATCGTTAAAATAGGCAGGTACCGTGATGACGGCCTTTTCCACAGGCTCGCCCAAAAAGGCTTCGGCATCCTTTTTAACTTTCTGCAAGACAAACGCAGATAATTGTTGCGGTGTAAATTCCTGTCCGCGCAAATTATATTTATAATTTTCCCCCATTTTGCGTTTGAACGCAGTTACCGTGCCATCCGGGTTGGCGATGGCCTGGCGGCGGGCAGGTTCGCCCACGAGGCGTTGTCCGTCCTTGGTAAACGCTACATAAGACGGAAATGCTTTACCGCCGATAGAACTGCCTTCGGCAGACGGAATAATCGTTCCTCTGCCCCCTTCCATTACCGCCGCGGCGGTGTTAGAAGTACCCAAGTCAATACCAATAATCTTAGCCATATATGTCTATCTCCTTCAAATCTTATAAATTAAATTGTTGTCAAATGGGCGGAATTAATCTTCCGCGTGCTGGCCGACAATCACGCGCGCCGGGCGCAGGACTTTGCCGTCCATTGTAAATCCCATTTGCACTTCCTGCAACACGAGACCGTCTTGGTCCCCGGAGGAAGGAATCATCGCCACCACTTCCTGCGTGGCAGGGTCGTACGGTTTATCAAGCACGTCCATATGCTCAATACCCTCGGCCTTAAATGCTTTTTCCATTTCGCCAAACACCATTTTCAGGCCCGTTTTAACGGCTTTAAGTTCGGCGGACATTTGACCTTCTTCTTCCTTTTTGTCCATCTCCACTAACTGACGCAAGAGCACTTCGTACGAAGGGAGCAACTTCTCGGCAAATTCTTTTTTGCCATATGCCAAGAAAGAGGCTTTTTCGCGCTCGGTGCGTTTGCGGAAGTTTTCAAAATCTGCGCTTAAACGCACATATCTGTCGTAATAGTCAGGCTTTTGTTCTGCGGCGGGAGTTTCCTGCTCGGTTTCGGCGTTGCAAGGCTGTTCCGGCTGCGGAACTTCTTGTTTCATTTCGGCGTGTTCGTGTTCGCCGTGTTTTTCGTGCTTACTCATAATCATCTTCCCCGGAGGGTAATGCCGTCCAATTTTTCATAGAGGATTCCAACAAACTGCCGATAAAATTTACCAGCGACATCACCCGCGTATATTCCATATGTTTCGGCCCGATGATGCCCAGCATACCCACCGTTTTGTCCCCCACACGGCAAGCGGTAGAAACGATACTTAAATTTTTAAGTTCTTTCAGTTCGTTTTCGCTGCCGATACTGACATTTAATTTTTGTTTGGATTTCTCCATATCCGTCATTTTCTCGCTAAGCAGCGAGGAAAAGCGTTCGCGCTCCTCTACTACGCGCATCATTTGTTTCAAATCTTCGTAATCGTCCTCGGTCGTGTTTTCCAAAAGCCGGCCGATACCTTCCACATATAACTCGTCCGCACCCGTTTGGGGGCGCTCTATATCCTTTAATACCTTCGTGGCTAAATCGGCTACGCCTGCAATTTCCGGGTGTCCGCTGTGGATATGATGCCAGAGCACTTGGCGCGCTTCCGCCAAGGTGCGGCCCGCAATCTCGCCGTTAATAAAGCGGCTGAGCACACGCAAGCGGGCAGGGTCAATGACATATGCCGTGCGCACCGGCCAATGGCGTACGGCCCCGGACTGGGTTACCAAAACCGCCAACATCATACCGGGAGCCAGCGGAATAAAATCAAGCCGTTGGATACGTTGGTCGTCCACGTGGGCTGTATAGACAAACCCCGCCGCCCCGGACAGCATTGCCAGCAAACGCGAGGTTTGCACGAGCATATTGTCCACTTCGTTTACGCGCTCATCATATTGTTCTTCAATGCGTTGGCGTTCACGGGCGGCCATTTGCTGCACACTGGCCAAGTAGTCCACATAATAGCGGTAGGCTTTATCCGTAGGAATACGTCCGCCGGAAGTATGCGGCTGGTAAAGATACCCTTCTTCTTCCAGTTCCTTCATAATGTTGCGAATCGTAGCGCTGGATATATCTTGCAACGCTCCGTCCGCAATCATCTGCGAACCGACCGGGCGGCGGGTTTCCACAAACTGCTGAACCACCCACCTTAAAATCTTTTCTTTACGCGCCTTGGCAATTTCCGGTTTTAAAATTCTCATACGCTTAAACTTCCCGGGTTCTGGGAGTGTGTTTCGTTTTTATTTTAGCACTCTTTGAACCTCTCTGCTATTATTATAGGTAAAAAATTCTTTTTTGTCAACCCCCTTTTTTGAGTGCTAATTTTGAAATTATATTTTTGCATTTTCTCCTATACAAATACTAATTTTTATTTGCGTTTAACAAGTGTTTTTTTGGATTAGTAGTTTTCGTTGCACCCGCCTGATGACGGGAGCCTGCCAGAAAAGTTACAATATTATTATGCAATTTATTGATTCACACGCCCATTTGAACGACCCGGCCTTTGACCCTGACCGGGAAGAACTGATTTCTAAACTCCCCGCCGCGCAGATTGCGATGAGCGTGGAAATCGGCTGTTCGCCCGAAGAGTGGCAGCCCGCCTTGGACCTTTCCCAAAAACATCCGGGCTTTATCTCCGCCGTCCTGGGTGTCCACCCGGAGTATGCCGTTAAAACCGCTCCCGGTGATTTGGAGGTTTTGTCCGGCCTGCTGAAACACAAAGATTGCGTGGCGGTGGGAGAAATCGGGCTAGATTACACTTGCTTGGATATTTCCGGCAAAGAACTCCAACAAACCATTTTTTCACAAATGCTTACGCTTGCCAACCAAACGGAAAAGCCTATTGTACTGCACACCCGCCGGGAAGGCGAAGATTACAGCGCCTACGAAGATGTTTTTTATTCGTTAAAACACGAGTGGAAGCAGAAATCTTCCACCGCATATCCGGGTGTCCTCCATTGTTTTTGCGCGCGCTATGAGGAGGCCCGCAAAGCACTGGATATGGGCTTGTTATTAGGTATTAACGGTTGCTTTACTTATAAAAAGAACGAATATATCCGCGAGGCTGTTAAAAAAGCCGGGGCAGATAAAATCATATTGGAAACAGATTGCCCGTATTTATCCCCCCAAGGCAAACGCGGGCAGCGCAACGACCCCTCCAATATCCCGCTGATTGCACAATATGCCGCCGATTATTTGGATATCCCGTTGGAAAAATTAGCCGAAATTACCACCCGCAATACAAAAGCCTTGTATGGACAGGTGTAATTTGTTATATTTTGAGAACAGAGGATTTATGAAAAAATACACGTTACTGCCTTTAATTGCCGTAGCCCTTTTAGCGGGGTGCACCACCAAAGAACAAGACGAAAAAATCAAAACTTTTTGGATGATGCAATCTATGCAATTAATGAATAAAGTGGCTAGTACTAAAATGGACCAACTGACCAAGTTAGCAGCCGGTTCGGCCAATTTCGGCGCAATGGGTGCGATGGGAGCCCGCCATATGGATTTTCCTGAACATTTTGACGGCCCCACCCCGGCACTCCCGGCGCAAAATGCGTCCACAGCCGCTGTTCCCGTCCGGCGCACGACACCCGCGCCGCAAATTATGGATGTAACGATGGACACGGACGAGTTGCCCGGCAAAGCCCCACAAGCCGAACGTGCCAAAATGAAGCGCGCCTTTGACGCGGTGCAGGTTAACAATCAAGCAGCGTTAGTTTCTATTGAACGGACTTTCAATACCGCTGTAAAGCATAAAGCTTTTTTAATTACTACTCAAACAGAAAAGGACTTGAAAGCCGCCGCTGCCAAAAGCGCCAATTTTCAAGCCTATCTGTCCGAGCAAAAAAGGCTCTTGGCGCTGCAAGACCAGAAACTGATGCAACTGATGAAGCAGAACGCCGCCAATTTAAAACGGACCCGCCGCACCAACCGCTGATAGATAAAGGAACAGTATGAAACGATTTCAGTTTATTGTTTTCCTACTGTTGATTGCCGTTTCTCTGCATTATTTTGCCAATACCCTGCGGGCCACCTTGTTTTTGGTCCGCGGGGAATTGCCAACAAAAATGACCTCTCCAAGTGTTGCCCGTTCTGCCAAAACTGCCTTTGCCCGCCAAGTAAAGGGCATACGCGCCTTTTGGGATAAGTTACAACCAAAACCTAAAATGATATTGATTACATACCAAGACAGTCCGGCAGAAAAGAGCCCGGCGGTAGCGGTGCCGGGACCGGCAGTAATGCAAATCACTATGGAAAACAAACGGGAGCCCATCCGCAACACGCACTTGGGCAAAGCAAATTCCGCCAAATTAAATATGTGGCTGGCAAGCCGATGGTCCGCCAACGCAGAACTAACCGCCGAAACCGGACGTTTATTTGGAGAACAGGCAAAAAAAGAAGCGTTGTTCATTTTACTGGATGATGAAAAAGCCTGTCTGGACAACGCCACATCCAGCCAAACGGTCAAGGAATTCGACACCCGCCAAAGCCAAATCAACCGGCACACCATAGCCCGGTTAAACGAAGTGTTTGAGAAATATAAACAGGAAGTAACCCGCCCCAAAGGTATTTCCCCCGAGTGGGAGGCCTTTTTCCGCCGGCTGGACAATTACCGCAACGCATCCTTACGCGTGCCTTAACCACACCCTGAGTGCGGTTTTTCCTTGTCCGCCTGCTATGGCAATTTATGGAAATTGGTTTTATTTAAAAAGAGGAAAGCGGAAAATGAATTTAGTTTGGTTGAACACCAACTATTTTCCTAACAGTTTTAAAAATTCTTCTTCGGTCAGTACGGGGATACCCAGTTCCTGTGCTTTTTTAAGTTTTGTTCCGGCCGCTTCCCCCGCTACTACATAGGAAGTCTTTTTGGATACACTCCCGCTGGCTTTGCCGCCATATTCTTTGGCGAGCCGTTCGGCTTCGGTGCGGGACATTGTTTTGAGTTCGCCCGTAAACACGAGCGTTTTCCCTTCTAAAACATTTCCGGAGAGTTCCTTTTTGGGCTGGGTGAAATTAAGCCCGGCGGTGCGCAATTTTTCAATTTGGGCCAAGGCGCTTTGGCTATGGAAAAAATCATAAATACTTTGCGAAACCGTTTCCCCCACGTCCGGGACGGCTTGCAATTCAACCAAAGAAGCATTTTTTAAAGCATCTAAAGTGCGGAACTTGTCGGCTAAAATTTCGGCTGTTTTCGCGCCCACAAACGCAATTCCTAATGCAAAAAGCAGGCGGGATAAAGGTTTTTGTTTGCTGGCTTCTATGGAGTCCAACAGATTTTGGGCTTTTTTATCTTTAAAATTTTCCAAATTTAAAAGGTGCAGAAAAGTCAGCCCGTAGATATCGGCAAAGTCATTTACATAATGGCTTTCCAACAATTTATCCATTACCACGTCGCCCAACCCCTCAATATCCATTGCCCCGCGCGAAGCAAAATGCAATAGGCGCGCACGCAACTGGGCCGGGCAAGCGGGGTTTATGCAATAATAGCCCACCTCATCAGGCTCTTTATAAACAGGTTCCCCGCAGGAAGGACACTTGGCGGGGGGCAAAACCTCTTGCGCACCTAATTGCTCCACCACCTTTACCATTTTGGGGATAACTTCCCCCGCACGCTCAATAATTACGCGGTCCCCAATGCGTACGCCCAAGCGTTTAATTTCATCAAAATTATGCAGGGTGGTGTTGGAGATAATCACGCCCGCACACGGCACAGGTTCCAATTCGGCCACCGGGGTAATCACCCCGCTTCTGCCTACGGAAAATATAATATTTTTAACCGTCGTCGTGGCTTGCGGAGCCGGATATTTAAAGGCAATCGCCCAGCGCGGGCTTTTAGCCGTTACCCCTAATATCCGTTGGTCCTCAAACCGGTTCACCTTTACCACCAGGCCGTCCACATCAAAGGGCAGTTGGTGGCGGGATTCGTTAAACTGGTTGTAAAAACGGATTACGTCGCTGATGAGCGTCGTTTTCGTGCGGACAGGGCAAACGGAAAAGCCCCAAGATTTGCACAAATCAATAAACCCGCTGAAACTGTCTGTGGCTATGTTACCCGTGCCAAACGAGTGGGCAAAAAATTTAAGGGGCCGCTGGGCCGTAATAAGCGGGTCCTTTTGGCGCAAAGACCCTGCCGCCGCATTGCGGGTATTGGCAAAAATATTTTCGCCTTTTAATTGTTGGCGTTCGTTGAGGGCGGTTAAATCCTTTTTATCCAAATAAACTTCGCCGCGCACTTCCAAAAGTCCGGCAGGGGCATTTTCTATCTTTTGCGGGATATTTTTAATAGTACGGACATTTAACGTAATATCCTCGCCTACTTTTCCGTCCCCGCGGCTGGCGGCCGTAATCAAAATACCGTTTTCGTAAGTGAGAGAGCAGGAAACTCCGTCAATTTTGCCCTCCACCACCATTTCAAAATTGTTGCGCTGTAAAATCTTTTCCGCGCGGGCATACCACTCCCGTATTTCGTCCGGAGAATAGGAATTATCCAAGGACATCATCGGAACGGCGTGCTTGACGGGCGTAAATAAATTGCCCGCTTGCCCGCCCACGCGCTGGGTGGGAGAGTTTTTGGTGCGGTATTGCGGATATTGGTCTTCTAAATCTTTAAGTTGTTTGTAAAGTTCGTCGTACTGTGTGTCGGACAAAACGGGGTTGTCCAAGTTATAGTACAGGTTATTGTGATAATTGACCAGTTTTTTAAGCCGCTCAATTTCTTCTTTCGGGTGCATAACTTTTATTTGCGTTCTTTTTTCAGTTGGTCCAACAATCCGTTAATGAATTTGCTGGAATTTTCGGTGGAATATTTTTTTGCCAGTTCAATGGCTTCGTCCATAATTGCGGCCAAGGGCGTGTTCTCGGGGCTGAAAACCATTTCGTAAGTAGCCATACGCAAAATAGAGCGGTCCACCGCCGACATACGCGAAATGGTCCAGTTTTTGGCATAGGAGGAAACGAGTTTATCAATTTCGGACAAATGTTCCGTGGTGCCGGTAACTAATTCTTCGCAGAACGGATAGCAATCGCCCAAGTCGTGTTTGAAATCCGCCGCGTAACGCAAAATATTGTTTTCATCGGCCGATTTGGAACTGTCGGCGTAATAAAGCGATTGTAGGGCACACTCACGGGCCATTCTTCTGTTGCTCATAGTTTCCACCTGTATAAAGCGTACAAATTTTAAATAAAAGTTTACATCTATTTTAGCAAATTTACGTCGTCCTTGCAGAGCCGCCTTGCGCGGGTTTGTGGTAAAATATACTTATGAATAGAAAAGTCCTTTTTACAATGATTCTGGCATCTTCTTTGGGCGCGTGTGCTTCCACCGGCCCGTTGACGGGTGCGGACAGAGATAAACACGGCTGTATTCCGTCCGCGGGGACCGCTTGGAGCAACGTGAAACAAGCGTGCGTACAACCCTGGAAAGAGGGTATCCGCCTGACCCAAACCGCACAAACGGGCAGTGCGCAATTTGCCGCGTACGTCATTTTATCGGCAGACGGAACCCGGGCCGAAGTGTTCACCAAAGACGGAAGCCAAGTGTTGGTCCGCTCTTTTACGGACGACGGCCCCCAATGGAGCGGGGAAAAGGTACTTCTTAAACGGTTGCCCGCCTCGTGGGAAATGTACGAAAACGGAACGCTATCATACCGGGCGGAACAGGCACAATAATTTTGACACCCGGTCTAGTAAGTTTGTATAATAAAAATGTTCCCGTATAGGGACAATTTTTGCAAAAAGATAATATAGATAATGGCCAGATTTGATAACAGAAGAGAATACAAAAAAGATCTCTACCGCAGAAACCAGAATATTCGCGTACCCGAAGTACGCGTGATTAATTCCGACGGAAGTATGGTCGGCATTTTGCCGGTGGCGCAAGCCATCGCCCTGGCTAAGGAACAAGAGTTGGACTTAGTGGAAATTTCTCCCAACGCCCAACCTCCTGTCTGTAAGATACTTGATTACAACCGGTATGTGTACGAACAGGGTAAAAAAGCCGCGGAAGCCAAAAAGAAACAAGCCAAAGTAACCTTGAAAGAGTTACGCATTAAATCGCGCATTGCCGCGCACGATTTGGACGTAAAAATCCGCCAAATTGAAGAATTTTTGCGTAAGAAAGATATGGTGCGTTTTGTAGTGGTGTTCCACGGGCGCGAAAACCAGCACAAAGACATTGGCATCCAGATTTTAAACGATACGGCCAAACGCTTGGCCGAAATTGCCAATGTGGACGGCGGTTTGCAGCAGTTGGGCAACCGTATGTCTATGACGTTTGTGCCCAAAAACTAAACAGATTTTTAGGTCCTTTTTAGTGTACTGCGTGCGGGGCTTGACCGGCTCCCGGCGCAGGTCGTTCTGAAAAAGGGCTAATTAAACAGAGGTAATATTAACAATGCCTAAATTGAAAAACCATAGCGGTGGTAAAAAACGTTTCAGAAAAACCGCCACGGGTAAATTTACCCACAGAAAAGCCGGCAGAAAACACTTGCTTACGCCTGTTTCTGCCTCCCGGAAGCACGAAATGAGAAAGACCGGCGTCATTACGCCTGAGTCCAACAAAGGGAAGATTTTGGAAAAATATCTCCCGATGGCCAAATAAGAGGTAGAAAATGAGAATTAAATTCAGCGTCGCGAGACACGCGAGAAAGAAAAAAGTATTGAAAAGAGCCAGCGGCTATTACGGAGATAAATCCCGCCGCTTGCGTATGGCCACCCAGCAGCTGGATCACTCCGGTGTGCACGCTTATGTGGACCGCAAAGACAAAAAAACCACTTACCGCCAGATGTGGATCACCCGCATCAACGCCGCGGTGAGAGAAGAAGGTTTGTCTTACTCCAAATTCATCAGCGGCTTGGCCAAAGCCAACATTACGCTTAACCGCAAAATGTTGTCTGAAATGGCGATTAAAGACCCGGTGTCCTTCAAGAAATTGGTGGACGTGGTAAAAGCCGCCTAAAAGCGTTCTTGCAGCAAGTAAAGCCCGTACCGCTTATGTGGTGCGGGCTTTTTTACGGTCTCTTTCGGGCAGACAGCCTTTTTTAAAAGCATAAAAATACCCCGCCGGGACACTTTTCCAAGCGGGGTATAGAAACTGCAAATACTGCTACATATGCCGTTTTTTGACTTTCATACGCGCAATGGCTTGTTTTAATTCCATTTCGGCAAGTTCAAAATCAATATCGGCATCTTTGCCGGAGAGAGATTCCTTCGCCTTTTTAATTTTTTGCTTTTCGGCTTCTTCGTCAATCTCATCCGCCAAGGCGGCGTTTTCGGCAAATACGTTTACCACGTCGTTGAGCACTTCCACAAACCCGCCTAACGCGGCAAACTCTTCTTCCTTCCCGTCCTTTTTATAACGCAGGGAACCCATACCCAACTGCACAATTGTTTTGACGTGCCCGGGTAGAATACCCATTTCCCCCAGCAAAGCGGGCAGAACAACCATATCCACTTCCAGGTTGGAAATAAGCGGTTTTTCCGGCGTAATCAGGTTAAGGGTCAGTTTTTTTGCCATAAATTACTCTTTGTCTTTTACTTTTTCGTAATTGGCCAACACATCTTCTATGCCGCCGCACATATAGAAGCAAGATTCCGGAATATGGTCATATTCGCCTTCCACAATACCCTTAAAGGCTTTAATCGTATCGGCCAATTTGACATATTTGCCCGGGTGCCCCGTAAATTGTTCGGCCACCGAGAACGGTTGAGACAAGAACTTTTGGATTCTTCTGGCGCGGGCCACGGTCTTTTTATCCTCGTCGCCGAGTTCATCCATACCCAAAATGGCAATAATATCCTGCAAGTCTTTGTATTTCTGCAAGATTTTGCGTACGCTTTGGGAAACATTATAATGTTCAGCACCGATAATGCGCGGGTCCAAAATGCGGGACGTGGATTCCAAGGGGTCCACCGCCGGATAAATACCCAAACTGGCAATTTGGCGCGACAATACGGACGTGGAATCCAAGTGCGTAAATGTAGCCGCCACACCGGGGTCGGTCAAGTCGTCGGCGGGAACGTAAACGGCCTGAATAGACGTAATAGCGCCTTTTTTAGTGGAAGTAATACGTTCCTGCAAGTTGCCGATTTCGGTGTTTAACGTCGGCTGATAACCTACCGCAGAGGGCATACGGCCCAACAGTGCGGATACTTCGGAGTTAGCAAGCACAAAGCGGAAGATGTTATCCAAGAACAACAGCACGTCCTGGCCTTTTACATCACGGAAATATTCCGCCTGCGTAAGAGCAGTCAAGGCTACTTTGGCACGGGCACCTGGCGGTTCGTTCATTTGTCCATAGACCAGTACCGTTTTGTCCAGTACGGTGCTACCGTCCGAAAGTTTGGATTCGCTCATTTCCAGCATCAAATCGTTCCCTTCGCGGCTTCTTTCCCCCACACCGCCGAACACGGAACTGCCGTGGTGCTCACGCGCCACGTTGTTAATGAGTTCCATAATAAGTACGGTTTTGCCTACACCGGCTCCGCCGAACAGACCTACTTTTCCCCCTTTCATATACGGGGCAATCAGGTCAATAACTTTAATACCGGTTTCAAAAATTTCCGGGGTCGGGTTTTGGTCCTCTAAGGTAGGCGGGTCGCGGTGAATAGGCATATTCATAGCGGCCTTAATATCGCCCTTGTGGTCCTGCGCCTTGCCCAGCACGTTCATCAAACGGCCCAGGCACGCTTCCCCCACCGGCACGGACAGAGGCCCTTCGGTATCCACGGCTTTGGCACCGCGTTGGAGACCGTCGGTACTTTCCAAAGATACGCAGCGCACAATCCCGTCGCCCATTTGCTGGGCCACTTCGGCCACAATCTTTTTCCCGCCGTCCATTTCTATTTCAATGGCGTTCTCAATAGCGGGGAGATGGTCTTGTTCAAACTGCACGTCCACCGCCGCGCCAATGATTTGAATTACTTTTCCAGTCTTCATATGGTTTCCTGTATTGTAGAATTAACTGTTCAGGGCTTCGGCCCCGTTCACAATATCCAAAATTTCGTTCGTAATGCTGGCCTGGCGCACCTTGTTGAGTTTTACACCCAACGCAGCAACCAGTTCCCCGGCATTTTTGCTAGCGGCGTCCATTGCGTTCATAGTAGCGGCCAAGTTGGCTGCCTGCGATTCCAGCAGCATACGGTACATATTGGCCTTTACCAAACGGGGCACCAAAAGTTTAAAAATTTCCAGCATACCCGGTTCAAATAAAAAGTCGCTTTCGTCTTTTTTATTTTCCGTGGCTTCAAAATGGAAAGGCAGAAATTTCTGCTCTACCAAATTTTGGCTGGCCAGGGATTTAAAGTCGTTGTAAATCAGCGTTACGGAGCCGAGGTTTTGCTCAAAATATGTTTTGAGCACCGCTTCGCCCAAAAGTTCAGCGTGTGCGTAAGATACCTTAGGAAAGATACCTACGCTTTCATATACCAAATGCAGGTTCGGCATTTTCAAGCGCGCCAAAAAATCACGCCCTTTTTTACCTACGGCAAAAACAAAGACTTCCTTGTCCTGGTTTGCCTTTAAAAAGTGCAGCGCGCTGCGCAGAATAACGGCATTAAACGAACCCGCCAGCCCTTTATCACCCGTAATGACGAGGAGCCCGACTTTCTTCGGGTCCCCCGTCTTGTTGATAAAAAAGCGTCCTGCCCAACTTTCTGCCGCGTCATCCGGCTGTGGCATAGCCAAAATATCCTGCTTTAAATCGTCCACCATTTGATACATTTTTTTGGCGAACGGACGGGCGGCGGTCATCGCATCCTGCGCACGGCGTATGCGGGCGTTAGAAATCATCTTCATCGTCTGCATAATCTGCTGCGTGGATTTGATGGCTTTAATATTTTGCCGTATGTCCCTTAACGATTCCATAGCGGTTCCTTATTTGTTGCGGCCTTCCAAAATGGACACATAATCCGCAATACCCGCTTCCAACGAGTAGTCCGGCTCGTAGCCCAATTTTTCTTTGGATTTGGTAATATCCGCCTGGGTTTTTAACTGGAAGAACGGATACGGATTATCAATGTATTCCGGTTCCAAGTTAGTGCCCAGTTCTTTGTTTAAGCATTTGATAATGTCGTTATAATCGCGCGGAATACCCGTAGCGGCATTGTAAACGCCGGTTTCTTTGCCGTTATTCAAGGCGCAGAGGTTGATTTTAACGATATCCTTTACATACACAAAGTCGCGCATTTGCTCGCCGTGTTTAAACACGCGCGGGCGTTTGCCGGCCTTCATCTGGTTGTATAACTGATAGACCATACTGGCCATTTTGCCCTTAAAATATTCGCCGGGACCATATACGTTAAAATAACGCAAGCCGATAATTTTCATATCATTATTATCATCGGCAAATTGGCGGGCTACATTATCCATAATGGCCTTAGAAAAACCATAAACATTTTCCGGGTGTGTGGGTTGCGTTTCCACATTGGGAACAGGCCCGTTGCCGTAAGTGGCCGCAGAAGAAGCATAAATAACCTTTTTAATCTCGTTATCCGCCGCAAAAGCGAGTAAATTCTTGAACGCTTCCACATTTTGTTCCATCATCGCTTTTTGGTCCATAACCGTCGTATCGGTGATGGCCGCTTCGTGGAAAATGGCGTCAAAATACATATCGGTCGGCATATATTCAAACAAGTCAGCCGTAATGACGTCGCCCTTAAAACCGATTAAGTTTTTGAAATGTCCGTTTTTGGAAAAATCGTCCAATACGGTTACTTCGTGTCCCTGGGCTTCCAGCGTTTTAGCAATGTTGCTGCCGATAAATCCGGCCCCGCCGGTAACCAGGTATTTTTTCTTGGTTTTAGCGTCCATTTATTTCTCCTGTTGTAAAGGTTTAAAAACCGTTTTAAAAGCATCTAACGCGCTGACCATTTTTTCTTCCACTTCTTGGGTCAGTTCCACAGAGGCATTGAGCATATCCAGCACGTCCGGGCGTTCGGCGCGGGCATAGGCGAGGAGTTGTTTTTCATATTCCAACACGTCGCTTACTTCCACCGTGTCCAAATAGCCGTGAGTCCCCGCATAGAGGACCAACACTTCTTCGCCTACTTTCATAGGAGAATACTGGTTCTGCTTTAACAGTTCCGTCATACGTTTGCCGCGGGCAATTTGACGTTGGGATTCTTTATCCAGTTCGGAACCGAATTGGGCAAAGCCTTCCAATTCCTGATACTGGGATAAGTCAATACGCAGTGTACCGGCCACTTTGCGCATTGTTTTGCGCTGGGCCGAACCACCCACGCGGGATACGGACAAACCGACGTTAATAGCCGGCTTAATACCGCTTAAAAACAGGCTGCTTTCCAAGTAAATCTGTCCGTCGGTAATAGAAATTACGTTGGTTGGAATATACGCGGAAACGTCGTTGGCCTGCGTTTCAATAATAGGCAAAGCGGTAATGGAACCGCCGCCGTTTTCCTTGGAAAGTTTACACGCGCGCTCCAACAAGCGGGAGTGCAAGTAAAATACGTCGCCGGGGTAGGCTTCGCGGCCTGGCGGACGGCGCAACAGCAAGGACATCTGGCGATATGCCTGCGCGTGTTTAGACAAATCGTCATACACAATAAGCACATCTTTGCCCTGCCACATAAAATATTCGCCGATAGCGCAACCTGCGTATGGGGCGATATACAAAAGGGAGGCCGGGTCCGAAGCGGTGGCGGACACTACAATCGTATAGTCCATAGCCCCAAAATCGGTCAAGGTTTTGACCACTTGGGCCACCGTGCTCTGTTTTTGGCCGACAGCCACATAAATACAGATGCAGCGCTCGGAAGCGGGAATATTCTTTTGGTTGATAATAGCATCCACCGCAATAGCGGTTTTACCCGTTTGGCGGTCGCCGATAATCAGTTCGCGCTGGCCTTTGCCAATCGGCACCATTGCGTCAATGGCTTTGATACCGGTTTGGAGCGGCTGTTTAACGGGCTGACGGTCAATAATACCGGGGGCTACAATGTCCAACGGCATATTTTTATCGGTTTTTACCGCACCCTTGCCGTCCAATGCGTTGCCGAGCGGGTCCACCACGCGGCCAATCATATCTGCGCCTACGGGAATACTGATAACTTCGCCGGTGCGTTTAACGGTACCGCCTTCGTGAACCAAATGGTCCGGCCCCATCAGCACGCAGCCGACGTTGTCGTATTCCAGGTTCAGCGCCATACCTTTTACCCCGTTGCCGAAGTCCACCAATTCCGATGCTTTTACGTTGTTTAACCCGTGCACACGGGCGATACCGTCCCCTACCTGGATAACGGTACCTACTTCGTTTACATCAGCAGACGCGTCAAAATGTTCAATTTTTTCTTTAATGATATTGGTTATTTCTTCTGGTCTGATTGCCATATAATTACCATTGTTACTGTGCGAGTTCCGCCTGCAACTTGGCTAAACGCCCTTGCAGGCTGCCGTCTATCAGTTCTCCCCGGCACCAAATTTGGAGTCCGCCCAAAAGAGCCGGGTCCGTTTTAAAAATCGCTTTAACCTCTCCGCCGTAACGCGCGGAAAGGGCTTCTTCGGTCTGGCGTTGCTGGGTTTCGTTTAAGGTGCGGGCGGAAACAACTTCCGCGCGCAAAATACCCAACCGTTCGTCTAACAGTTCTTCCACGCGGCGGACGACGGCGTCCAACAGCGCGTAACGCTTGGCATCCAGCAAGACTTCCACAAACGAAGCGGCTTCCGGCAAAGCGGCAAGAGCGGCCTTGACGGTTTGTTTTTTCTCTTCGGTGGAAATACGCGGGCTGGACATATACGTTTGCACACCTGCCAATGCTTGGGCAGCCAGCCGGAGGGATTCCGCCCGCCGGGAGGCATCCTCGTTGGTGGCGCTTAACGCATTGTAAGCGGCCGCGTAACGCTGCACCGCAATTCTGTCTGAACTGTTCATATTACTTCGCCTTTACTTCTGCCAGTACGCGGTCCACCACGGCTTTGGCAGCGTCTTCGTTCAACTGCTGTTCAATTACCTTGGAAGCAGCCAGCACGCTCACGCGGGCAATTTCGCCGCGCACGTCCGAGAGTGCTTTGTTCTTTTCGGCTTCAATTTGCGCTTTTGCCTGTTCTGCCAGGCGTTCGGACTGCTCTTTGGCCGCAGCCAAGAGTTGTTCTTTTTGCGTTTCGCCCATTTTTACGGCTTCGGCCATTTTTTTAGCGGCTTCATCGGCAATTTGGGCTAATTTTTCGTCCAGTTCGCTTTTGATTTTTTCCGCGGCCTCGCGCGCTTGTTGGGCTTGCAGTTTATCCTGCGCTATTTGCTGTTCACGCGCTTCCAACGCACCAATGATGCGGTTCCACGCAAATTTTTTAAGCAAATAGACGAGCAGCAAAAAATTGCAAACCGTCAAAGCGAGTACGCCGTAATCAGGCTTCAATAAATCTTCCATAGATTACTCTTTTTCAGTTTATTTCATTACCATCGTGAGCAAGCAGATAACCAAGCCCAACATAGCGGCACCTTCCAACAACGCGGCGATAATAATCATCGTGGTGCGCAGGTCGGAACCGGCTTCCGGTTGGCGGGCGGTACCTTCCAAAGCGGCGGTGCCGATTTTACCCAAACCAAGCCCCGCACCAATGACGGTAAGTCCAGCGCCGATACCGGCGGCAATATATTTAAGTGCTACGAGTTCCATAAGTTCTTCTCCTTTGGGGTAATCCCCTTGATAGATTTTTCAAATTAATGCGTATGAATGACCGATCCTGCAAAAATAGCCGTCAGCAACGTAAACACATACGCCTGTAAAAACGCTACCAACAGTTCCAAACACGTCATAAAAATTTCCAAACACATCGCCGGCACAAGTGCCCCGGCACCTGCCGCAACGTGCATTTGTCCGACAATAAAAATAATCAAAAGCAAGCAAATCAATACCATATGGCCAGACAGCATATTGGCAAATAAACGGATAGCCAATACACATACCTTGATAACCAAACTGACAACTTCCAACGGGAAAATAAGAGGTACCAGCCAGCCGGGCGTGCCGGAAGGAACAAACCCTTTTAAAAACCCGATAATTCCGTGAAATTTAAGCCCGCTATACAAGATAAGCCCGCCCGAACACAAGGCTAAGGCGGCCGTAACGGAAATATTAGAAGTAGCGGTCTTCATTTCCGGAATCATACCCGCTAAGTTTACAAACAAAATAAACAAAAACAGCGTGCAGAAATACGGCAGAAAATTTTTGCCTTCTTTACCCATATTGGGTAAAACCATACCATCGCGGATGAACAACACATATTCTTCGGCTAAGGCCGTAAGCAAACGGCCGGAACGGCTTTGGCGGGCGCGGGCAATCCAGCACAACACGCCAAACAACACTACACTTACCGCTAAAATAGTAACGCTATGCGTGGTAAGCGGAATACGAAAACCACCCAGGGCCAGGCCCCAATCGTGGTCCAAAATATGATGAGAAATTATTTCAGCTACGTCCATCTTTTTTATCTGCCTTTTTTAAAGTTGCGGCGTCCTTTTGCATCTGTTTGGCCGAACGCACAATTTGGTAAAAGCCCAATGCAAACCCGGCTATTACTCCCCCGATTAAACACCACGGGCTTGTGTTCATTTTTATATCCAGCCGGTATCCTACATACGCGCCTAAAATTTCCGACACGGCAAACTCCAAGCCTAACGTCGTAATTTGTAAATGGTCCTGTTGGGTAAAAGGTCCAAGCGCCATAAGTATCCCCCGGTTTATTTACCGGGCGGTAAGTACACTTAATATTATAAAACAATTTGGGCAAAAAATCTACCGCTTTAAGTCGTACAACCGCCGCCTATTAGTATTGTATTAAATTTATCAACCCCGCGCACTTTTTTAAGCGAATAAAAAACCCCGCATAAAACAGTCGGCGGGGCTTCTAATACAACTTTTACTTTTATCACACCGTATAAGTGAAGATTTTGCTTTCGTAAGGTTTCAAGTCCACCACATAACCTTGGGAAAGCATTTCCGGCGAAACAGTTACCGTTTCTCCCGTAAACTCCTCGGTTACCTGGCTGTTGGGACCATAGACCCCTTTTAAATGCAGGCGGCCTTTGGCAGGAGCATTACTGTAATTGATAACCACCATTTTGCCGGTGTTCATTTGTTTCCATTGCCAAGACAAAATATTGCGGAAACTGTTATTTCCCATTTCGGCCGGAGTTACATCCCGCAAGGACCATTGTCCGCCGTGAAAGGCCGGAGCGGAGGCGATTTGCAGCAACCGCATATAATAGGCTTTTACTTCGGCATTTTCCGTAAAGGTATCGTTGATATATTGGATAGGCATCCGCGCCGGGCGGCCCAAGATTTGAAAATAATGGAACATCCGCGCACCGGGCAGCGTAGCGATAATCGTACCGGCCGCCAAAGATTTTTCCTTACCAAACGCCTTTAAACTTTCTTCTTCGTCGTGGTTAGCGATAAAGCGGATAGACCGCATTTGGAACAAATGCTCCGCGCCCAAGTGGCCCTTGATATCCTCGGCATTAGAAAAACGCAAACGGTCGTAGAGGACTTTATCGTATGTATAATCAAAGCCCATTTCCTGGATGTCCCACTCTAATCCCCAATACACTTCGGCAATGAAAGTAAACTCCGGGTGTTTTTCACGCACGCTGTCTAAGGCTTGGCGCCAAAATTCTTCTTTGGGCAAATCGCTGCCGATAAATTCCCACCAAGTATCCCGATGGACTTTATTGAGCAGCAGCATTGCCATATCACAACGAACCCCATCACACATATCGGCTACGCGCAATAGGTTTTGCAACATAAAGGCCCGCGTTTTGGGATTAAAATAATTCAGTTGTGCCGTATCGGTCCACGGAGCAAAATACGGGTCGCGCCCGTGGGCAATATATACCCCGTCCGGATTTTTAAAGAACCAATCCGGGTGCGATTTGGGCGCATTTTTACCGGTATTAATATACAAATCGGGTTGTGCGGTAATCATCGGGCTGTCAATAGCCGTATGGTTGCCGACAAAATCTAAAAGCAGACAAATGCCGCGCTCGTTTAATTTACGGCGCACGGTACGCAAGGCTTCGTCCCCACCCAACGACGGATTAACCGTGTACTCATATACGGCATACGGAGAAGCCGTGATATCCTCCGGCTTAAAATCCGGCTTAATGGCACGGATTTGCGCTTGGATATCCTTATGCTCGCGCGCAATTTTTTCTGCCGCCGGGCTTAATTTCCATACCCCCATCAGCCAAACGGCATCAAAGCCCGCATCTTTGATTTTATCCCATTGTTCATCCGGAATATTTGCCAAAGTTACAGGCCGGTTTAATTGCGTTTCCAGCCGTTTTAACCAGGAACGCGTATTTATTTCTAAAATATGCGGATTTGTCCTCATAATAGATTTCCCCTCTTACTTTTATAGCACTTTCGCGCCCGCTTGTAAACACCTTGCCGAGCCTGCGGACAGCCACGCTGTTACTGTTGTGATGCCCCCTTATAAAACAACCCGTAAGAAAACTCCTTTAACACGCAAAAACCCCGGCAGAAATTTGTTCTGCCGGGGGTTTGCAATCTGGTCCGTTGGCGGATTATTTTTCGTCCGTTGCGGATTCTTCCTCGTCTTTTACGACAGGAGCAATACGCGCAATTTTATCGCCTTCGTCCATTTTAGCCAGCGTAACCCCTTGGGAGTTGCGGCTGACGGAACGGATATCGGCACAGCGAACGCGGATGGTCATACCCTTTTCGGTTACAATCATCAAGTCTTTCGTTTCGTCCACCAATTTAATGCCCACTACCGAGCCGTTACGCGCACTGGTTTTAATGGTAATCACACCCATACCGCCGCGGTTTTGGCGTTTATATTCGCTAAATTCCGTGCGTTTACCAAAGCCGTTTTCACATACGGAAAGCACGTCGGGCTGCGGTTCGTCATTGGGGGCTTGTTCCATACCCACCACTACGTCGCCGGTGCCTAAGTTAATGGCGCGCACACCCTTAGCCGGGCGGCCCATACAACGCACTTGGTTTTCGTCAAAGCGGATAGATTTGCCGTTTTTAGTAGCCACTAAAATATCCGATTTACCGTGCGTCGTTTGTACACCGACAAGCACATCGCCTTCTTCCAACCCGATAGCAATAATACCGGAGCGGCGGATATTGGCAAATTCGCTTAATTCCACACGTTTAATGGTGCCCAAGCGGGTGCACATTGTTAGATAAGTATTTTCACAATGTTCTTTGTCAAACGTTTCAATCGCGGTGGCGGCGGTTACTTTTTCCTCGCCCGTCAGTTGCAACAGGTTGACAATAGCCTTCCCCTTGGACATACGGTTTCCTTCGGGAATTTCAAAAGCGCGTAAAGCAAACACACGGCCGCGGTTGGTGAACATCAAAATAGTGGCGTGGGAAGACGTTACAAAGAGGTGTTCCATAAAGTCTTCCTCTTTCGTCTTACTGCCGATAATGCCCTTGCCGCCGCGGTTCTGGCTCTTGTAAGTGGAGAGCGGAATGCGTTTGGCATAGCCGTCGTTAGAAATGGTAATGACTACATCTTCCTTCTCAATTAAATCTTCCATAGAGAAGTCCGTCATATCCGGGCCGATTTCGGTGCGGCGCGGGTCGTTGTAGTCTTTTTTCAACTGCGTAAGTTCTTCTACGATAATATCCAAAATACGCTGCGGGTTACCCAAAATATCCTGCAATTCCGCAATCAGTTTAAGCAGGTCCTTGCGTTCGTTTTCAATAGCAAGCGCGGACAGTTGCGTCAACTGGTGTAAGCGCATATCCAAAATAGCCTGCGCCTGCACTTCGGACAAGGTAAAGCGTTGCATTAACGTAAATTTGGCTTCGGTCGGGTCCTTGGCTTTGCGGATAATGGCGACGACTTCGTCCATATTAGCAATAGCCACAAGTAAACCGTTCAAAACGTGTTCACGTCTTTGCGCTTTATTTAAATCAAATTTCGTGCGGTTGGTAATAACCTCTTGGCGGTGTTTTACATATGCCTTCATTACTTCTTTAAGCGACAGCACGCGCGGGCGGCCGTCCACAATCGCCAACATATTGACCGGGAACGAGGTTTGCAACTGGGTATGCTTAAAGAGGTGGTTCAACACCACTTGGGCATTTCCGTCGCGTTTTACTTCAATCACCAGGCGCATACCGCGTCTGTCCGACTCGTCGCGGATATCGGAAATATCGGTAACTTTTTTATCGCGCACCAAACCGACAATGCTTTCAATAAGAGCCGTTTTGTTTACCTGATACGGAATAGCCGTTACGATAATGGCTTCGCGGCCGTTTTTGCGTTCTTCAATTTCCGTAGAGGCTTGTACTTTTACACTGCCGTGGCCTGTTTCAAAATATTCGTAAATACCTTTTGTTCCGCGGATAATAGCACCCGTGGGGAAGTCCGGCCCCTTGATAATCTTCATCATTTCCTTGGTGGAAATATCGGGGTTTTGGATGTAAGCAATAATGCCGTCGCAGACTTCGCCCAAGTTATGCGTAGGAATATTGGTAGCCATACCTACGGCAATACCGGCAGAACCGTTGACGAGCAAAGCCGGAAGTTTGGCCGGCAATACGGAAGGTTCCATTAAAGAGCCGTCATAGTTGGGAATCATTTTGACGGTATCTTTATCCAAGTCCCCCAGCATTTCGTCGGAAATGCGTTGCAGGCGGCACTCGGTATAACGCATAGCGGCGGCGGAGTCCCCGTCAATAGAACCAAAGTTACCCTGACCGTCAATTAAAGGTTTGCGCAGGGAAAAATCCTGCACCATACGAACTAGCGTATCATATACGGCGGTATCACCGTGCGGGTGATATTTACCGAGTACATCACCTACTACACGGGCAGATTTCTTATAGGCTTTATTGTATTTTAAGCCCATTTCGTTCATAGAATACAACACACGGCGGTGTACCGGCTTCAAACCGTCGCGTACGTCAGGCAAAGCACGTCCTACAATTACGCTCATAGCGTAATCAATGTAATAAGAACGCATTTCGCCCGCTATATCGCGCTGCTGAATATTGCCAAACAAGTCCACATTTGTATTTTGGGCTTGGGGCTGGTTGTTCATTTCTTCGCTCATTTAAAAATATCTCCTGTTACGGATTAAATCTGTTGGGGCGTTTAACGCCCCGTATATTAAATATCCAAGTTCTTTACTTCCAAGGCGTGCGATTGAATAAAGTCGCGGCGCGGCTCCACTTTATCGCCCATCAACATTGTAAACGCCTGTTCGGTGTCGGCAGCGTCGTTGATTTTTACCTGGATAAGTTTGCGTTTAGCAGGGTCCATAGTGGTTTCCCACAACTGTTCGGGGTTCATTTCACCCAAACCTTTGTAGCGCTGAATGGTAGCACCGGAGGAAGCGGCTTCCTTCACCGCGTGCAAGAGTTCCGCCAAACTATAAACCAAGGCATCTGTTTTGCCGTTGTTTACTTTAAACAAGGGATTGATACGTTCTTTTTCGTTTTCAATCACCGGGTATTGGGCAAACGTAAAGCCAAAAACTTCCATCTTCTTTTCGGAGGCTAATAATTTGCCAAATTCAAACAGACTCTGGTGTTCGGGCACGAGCGAATCTGTGTTGATGGTGGCAATATCCACACCGTCGGCAGCCAATTCCTCGCGTTTTTCCTGCATATACTGTTCCTCGTATTCGCGGTATTCCTGTTCCGCATAGAAATAGCGGAAACCGCCGCTTCTTAACGGAATGCGGTACACCGGCACTTTGCCTTCGGCGAGGAACGCCATAAAGTCAGCAAGCGTAATGTTTTTAATTTCCAGTTTTGCAAGGATATCTTCCACATCACGCAAGATTTTAAGTAAATCGCGCAACTGGTCGCCGGACAAGGCTTCCTGTTTTTTCATATCCGTAACCGTAACGGTAGCAAGCCCCTCTTTCATCAACCATTGTTGCATTTGGTCTTCTGTTTGCAAATATTGTTCCACTTTGCCTTTTTTAACCTTATACAAAGGCGGTTGGGCCAAATAAATGTGTCCGTTTTCAATAAGCGGCTTTAACTGGCGGTAGAAGAACGTCAAAAGCAAGGTAGAAATGTGCTGTCCGTCCACATCAGCATCAGCCATTAGAATAATTTTGTGGTAGCGGAGTTTGGAAAGGTCAAACCCCCCCTCCCCTTCGCCTACCCCCGTGCCGACAGCGGCAATTAAGTCGCGCACGGTATCGCTGGATAAAATCTTTACGAGCGGGGCTTTTTCCACGTTCAAAATTTTACCGCGAAGCGGCAAAATAGCCTGAAATACGCGGTCGCGCCCTTGTTTGGCGGAACCACCGGCGGAGTCCCCTTCTACGAGGAAAAGTTCGCACTTGGCGGAATCTCTTTCCTGGCAATCGGCGAGTTTACCCGGCAAGCCGCCGCCTTCTAACGCACCTTTGCGGCGGGTTAAATCGCGGGCCTTTCTGGCGGCTTCACGCGCCACTGCGGCACCGACACATTTTTCACAAATAGCGCGGGCCGTTTTAGGGTTTTCTTCAAAAAACGTAGAAAGTGTATCGCTCACGACGGAGCGGACAATACCTTCCACTTCCGAGTTCCCCAATTTGGTTTTGGTCTGCCCTTCAAACTGCGGGTGCGGAATTTTAACAGACAAAACAGCCGTTAAACCTTCTTTAATATCATCCCCGCCCACAGAAATATCTTTGTGTTTGGAAAGGTTATTACTCTTGATATATTCATTAATCAAACGTGTAAGCGAGGAGCGGAAACCGCTTAAATGCGTACCGCCTTCCACGGTGTGAATATTATTCACAAACGAAAACACGTTTTCAGAATAACTTTCGTTATACTGGATAGCAAAGGAAATATAGTTATCCCCCACCTCTTTGGTTAAGTAAATAGGTTCCGGGTTGATAACGGTTTTGTTTGTGTTTAAATACTTAACAAACTGGGAAATTCCGCCTTCATAGTGGAAGGTAACGGTTTGGTTATCCTCTTTGCGTTCATCCGTGTAAACAATTTTGATACCCGCGTTTAAAAACGCCAGTTCGCGCAAACGGTTACCAATTGTTTCATAGGAAAAGGCTACATCGCCGAAGATTTCTTTATCAGCGTGGAAAGTTACTTTTGTACCGTGTTCCTCGGTATCGCCGATAACTTTAACAGGTTCAGCCGGTTTACCGCGGTGATAGCACTGGTAGTGGATATGACCATTGCGGCGGACTTCCACTTCCATAGTTTCGGATAATGCGTTTACGCAGGATACACCCACCCCGTGCAAACCGCCGGATACTTTATAAGCACCGCTGTCAAACTTACCGCCCGCGTGCAAAACGGTCATTACCACTTCCAAGGCGGATTTATTGCGCAGTTTGGCATCTTTGGCGTTCTTCATCAGGTCCACAGGAATACCGCGCCCGTCATCCTGAATAGAGCAGGTCATATCATCTTTAATTGTAACGGTAATGGTAGTGGCCCCGCCGGCTAAAATTTCGTCCACAGAGTTATCCACCACCTCATACACTAAGTGATGAAGCCCGGGAAGCCCCGTAGAGCCAATGTACATAGCCGGACGTTTGCGGACCGCTTCCAATCCTTCTAAAACGGTAATTTTGGAAGAATCGTAATCCTTCTCTTTCTGTTCTTCGGTTGTCATTTACAACTCCTTAATGTAAATACGGCAAATCTATTGTATTTCTATTTTTCCAATCCACGGCTGTTCAAAATGTTTATTCAGTTCTTTGATTAACTGTTGGCGGCGGGCGATTAATTCGTTCCTAGCCACCGAAATTTTAACCTGCACATAGATTGTATCGTCTTTAACGGCCTTTAATACCCAAAATTTAGCTTTATTTCCAATCAACTGATGCCAAACGTGGTCCAAAATCATTAATCTGTTTAAACGGCGGTTTAGGCCGTTAAAACGGTTTTCCAGTTCTGCGCTGGAACGCCACTCTTTTTTGGGGTTTTGGCCAAACTTCATTAAGCGCGCACCGGCATAATGACGTATTTAAACATAGTATCACCCACCGGCTCCACTAATACAGGCTGTGAAGCATTTACAAACGAAAAAGAAACTTTTTCCGTGGCGATATTTTTAAGTACATCAATAATATAATCCGGGTTAAAAGCCACATCAAAGGCTTCTTGGGTATATTCTACGGGTAATTCGTCCGTAAAATCCATTTTCTGGGAGTTGGCGGAAATCGTCAAATTGTTATTTTCCAATTTAAATTTAACAAGCGCCCCAAATTCCCCAATACAAAGTTTCGCGCGGCGGGTAGAAGCCAGTAAATCTTTAGTAAACACCTCAAAACCGAGGTTCTTTTTGGTAGGAATTACTTGGTTGTAATTCGGAAAATTGCCTTCAATTAAGCGGGAGATGAAAGTGGTTTCCTTCATCATAAAACTGACTTGGTTAGAAGCCACATTCACTTCAATCATATCGTCCTTGCCGGGTTTAGCAATAGCGATATAACGGCAAACTTCGTTTAAAATTTTGGTAGGAATAATGATTTTAAATTCATTACTGCCCGGTAAAGCCGCGTGAGAAGCCACAGCCAAGCGGCCGCCGTCCGTGGCGACAACTTCAAACTTTTCGGGTGTGTTATTCCACAAAAGGCCGTTCAAAATATAGCGGGTTTCCTGGGTGGATGCGGAAAAGGCCGTCTTGACCACCATATCCTGTAATTCCAAGGGAGATAAGGAAACGCTGTTGGTGCGTTCCACCTCGGGGATAGCCGGATATTCGGACTTGGGAGTACCGATTACCCAAAATTTACTCTTGCCGGATTTGATATGAAATTTATTGTTTTCGTCGGTGTATAAGTTAATTTCTTTATCATCGGGTAAGTTTTTGATGATTTCCGAAAATTCTTTTATCGGTACGGTAATGCTGCCTTCTTCTTCCACTTCGGCGTTTAAATAGTGGATAGTGGCCATTTCCATATCGGTACGGACCAACTTTAACTTTCCGGCTTGCGCCTCAATCAAAAAGTTATGCAGGATAGGCAGAGTGGTTCTGGACGAAACACCCGAAGAAACAATCTGTATGCCTTCCAAAAAGGTTGATTTAGTAATATTTATTTTCATATCTTAATCTCTGTTATATGTCCTGTTGATTGCGTGGATAATGTGATTTTACCTATACAACTTGTTTGTGATAATTGTGTATAACCCGGTTTATTTATCCACATCATCCACCGCAAAAAAATTTATGAGCCGTTTTTTAACCTTATTCCCAAGTTATCCACCGGTTATATACTACTTATCCACAGCCTTAATATCCAAAATAATTTGGTTTATTTCGGCTGCAAAAAAGGGATCCGTTTCTATTTTTTCTTTTACCAAGTCGCGCGCGTGGACCACTGTGCTATGGTCGCGGTTAAATTCCCGCCCGATTTCCGGCAGGGATAAATCCGTCAGTTCTGTTGTTAAAAACATGGCTATCTGGCGCGGCCACGCAATAGACTGGGTTTTGCGCTTGGAATTAAAATCTTCCATTTTTATATTAAAATGTTTGCCTACAATTTTTTTAATGGTATTGACGTTAATAGATAAATCATTGTCGCTTACCAAGATATCGGCCAGCAGTTCCTTGGCAATAGAAATAGTAGGCGTTACGCTGTGCATTCCGCAATAGGCCACCAAACGGAAGAGGGAGCCTTCTAATTCGCGGATATTGGTTTGCACACCTTCTGCTATAAAGGCGAGTACATCGTCGCCAATGTCAAAGTTGATACTGTCGCGCTTTTGGCGCAGAATAGCGATGCGCGTTTCCAAATTAGGACGTTTTACTTCCACGCAAATACCGGAGAGTAAACGCGAGGATAAACGTTCATCTAATTCCAACTGCTGCGGCGTTCTGTCTGACGACAACACTATTTGTTTATGGCTTTCAAACAGTGCATTAAAGGTGTAGAAGAATTCTACTTCACTGGCGGATTTGCCGGCTACAAATTGGATATCGTCCATTAAAAAACAATCTAAGGAACGGTATTTTTTGCGAAAACTTTCCGAGGCTTTATTTTGTAAGGCTTCAATGTATTCACTCACAAATTCTTCGCCGGACATATATAATACCTTGGCATTTGGATTTTCCTTTAAAATTTGGTTTCCGATAGCGTGCAGTAAGTGGGTTTTACCAAGCCCCGGGGAAGAATAAATGACCAAAGGATTATTTTCGCGGTTGCCTAATTTATGAACTACGGCCTCAGCCGCTTTATAAGCAAAACGGTTGGAGGGGGATTCAATAAAGTTATCAAACATATAGGCGGAATTTAACCGCGATGGAAAAGAATTCTTTTTTATCACAGGAGCCGTTGGGGCCGGTGCCGCGGGAATAACATCTTGCGCGGATTGCACTGCCGGGGCGGGTTCCTGGACGGAAACTTCGTAAACAATGGTAATTTCCGCGCCCAAATGTTTTAAAAAAGCGTCCTTTATAATATGTTCGTAACGCTCGCGAATTGTTTTACCCCAAAATTGGTTGGGTAAAGAGATAGTGAGTACATTACCCACATAGCCAAATTGGGCCGGGCGGAGCCACATATCGTAAGTATCCTTGCCTATAATGTTTTCTATATCTTGAAAAACGGGAACTAATTGGGGTGTGTCCTGAAAATTATCCACAGTAAAGCCACCATAAAATAATATATTCTTTATAATACCACTTATTACGGACTCCGTCAAATAAAAATAATTAAAACGTTTAATAATGGGGTTAAAATGCAAAATAAAACGATTTTTAAAATTTCGGCTATATTTCTATTAAAAAGTTGTAAAAGTGGTAAAAACGCTGTTTTTGCCAAAAAACACACTATTAAATAAACTAATCTCTTTTTTGGCTTGTGCGGGCGCGGTTCCTTTGTTATGATGCAAAGAAGCATAAAATATGATATATTATTAATAGGAATTATTATTAATAAGGTTTTTTGAACATAATAAACTGATTTGTAAAAAATAAAATAAAGTTCTGTTTTATTACAGATAAAACAGAGGTTATAGTAATCAATAAACAAGGTATAATAACTTATATACAGTTTATTGCAGATAAAAAATAAGATTGGTTACAAAAATACCAAATTTTTATTAGAGGTGCATATGACAAAATTGAACGAAATTTATAAATGCGAAATGTGCGGCAATATAGTGGAAGTAGTCCACGCGGCGGGGGGAGAACTTTCCTGCTGTGGGCACTCTATGAAACTAATGCAGGCAGGTTTTTCCGACGGAGCGGCTGAAAAGCACGTCCCGGTGATAGAAAAAATTGACGGCGGATACCGCGTAACTGTGGGGAGCGTGGAACACCCGATGCTAGATAACCATTATATTGAGTGGATTGAACTGGTTTGTGAAAAATGCGGCAAGGTTCAGCGCAAATATTTGAAGCCCGGAGAAAAACCGCAGGCAGAATTTAAGAGTGATTCGGATAAAGTAATAGCGCGTGAATATTGCAATTTGCACGGTTTGTGGCAGAAGGAAAATTAATTTAAGGGGAAAAACATAATATGATGCAAGCGGTAAAAATTTCGGAAAAAGTTTATTGGGTGGGGGCGATTGATTGGAATATTCGCGATTTCCACGGTTATTCCACCAAGCGCGGTACGACGTATAATGCTTATTTGGTAATGGGAGAAAAACCCACTCTTATTGATACGGTTAAAAAGGAATTTTACGGCGAAATGATGGAGCGCATACAAAGCGTAATTGACCCGAAAAAAATCAAAATTATTATTTCCAACCACTCGGAAATGGACCACTCCGGCGCTTTACCCCAGGCCGTTAATTATATTGAGCCGGAAGAAGTCTATGTTTCTACTATGGGGTTTAAAGACATTACCGAGCAATTTCATTGTGATTTGAAATTAAAAACCGTTAAAACAGGAGACCGCATTGACGTTGGCGGTGATACGATTTCGTTTGTAGAAGCGCGTATGCTGCACTGGCCGGACAGTATGTTTTCATACTTGGAAAAAGAGAACGTCCTGTTTACCAACGACGTGTTTGGTATGCACTATGCCACAGGAAAACTGTTTGACGACGAAAACGAAGAACGTCTTTGGTTGTATGAAGCGGAAAAATATTATGCCAATATCGTATTGCCTTATTCCGATATTGTCTTGCGCTTTTTGGAGCAAGTTAAACAAATGGGCTTGGCTCCGCGTTTAATTGCACCGGACCACGGTTTTATATGGCGCAAGGACCCGGCTAAAATCGTTAATTTATATGCTAAATGGGCCGCTCAGGCTCCTAAAAATAAAGCGGTTGTTGTTTACGATACCATGTGGGGCAGTACGGAAAAAATGGCTTCTTATATTACCGACGGCCTTCGCGCAGGCGGCACGGAAGTAAAACAACTTTCTATGCACAGCAACCACCGCAGCGACGTAGTTACAGAACTGCTGGACGCAAGTGCGCTGATTATCGGTTCGCCGGTACTTAACAGCCAAATTTTTCCGTCTATGGCGGATATGCTTTGCTACTTAAAAGGTTTGCGCAAAAAAGGTCTTATCGGGGCGGCTTTCGGCTCTTATGGTTGGAGCGGAGCGCCTATTGATGAATTAACTAAAACCTTGGAAGCGATGAAAGTGGAGGTGGTGGCTCCGGCTATTAAATCTCCCTTTGTTCCCGACGAGAAAGTAAAGCAAGCCTGCCGGGATTTAGGCTTACTTATCAGCCAAAAATTGGCCGAAAAAGTAAAATAACGGAGTATTTGATATGGCGGTAAACGACATTAACAAAGGGCTTAATTATATCACGTACGGGCTGTATATTGTTACCACATGTGAGGGGGGAAAAAAGAACGGGCTTATTGTAAATACCGTTTTTCAGGTAACGGCGGAACCGGCCCAAATGGCTATTTCCGTCAATAAAAATAGCCTTACGCACGATATGATTTTAAAAAGCCGCGTGTTTGCCGCTATGCCGCTTGAACAAAATACACCTTTGCCGTTTATTGGAATTTTCGGTTTCCGCTCGGGGCGGACATTTGATAAATTGGCCAAGGTTCCCTATAAAATGGGTTTTTTGGGGTGCCCTATCGTTGGGGAACATACACTTTCTTATATGGAAGTAGAGGTGAGCCAAACGGTAGATATGGGCACCCATACACTTTTTATTGGGCAGGTAAAGGATGCGGGTGTGTTAAATCCGGAGGGAAAACCTTTGACGTATGATTATTATCATCACGTTATAAAAGGAAAAACGCCTGCGGGTGCTACGCATTTATAAAAAAATGGGAGGAGTAAATTATGGTGAAATATGTTTGCGAAGTTTGCGGTTATGTGTATGACCCGGCGGTTGGCGATCCGGATAACGGAGTTCCGGCCGGAACCAAGTGGGAAGATGTAAAAGAGGACTGGATTTGCCCGGTTTGCGGGGTAGGAAAGGACCAGTTTAAGCCGCAAAATTAAAATTAGGGGCTGTTTTGAAAAAAATGCTTAAATTTTAAGTATTTTTTACACATAAAAAACGGGCACATTTTACGGCCCGTTTTTTTATTCTTTTTACAACCCGCGTACAAGTGTTAAACTTGGTATAATAAGAAATATGAAAATTTTATATGTTATTACTTCAACTGATGTGGGGGGGGCGGAAAAAGCCCTTTTGGAACTGGTTGTAAAAACAGCCCAAGTTCACTCTGTGCGGGTGGTCTGTTTAAAACCGCTTGGCCCGGTGGCACAGGAATTAACCAAACATCACATTGAGGTAATAAGCCTAAATATGCGCGGATATGGTGGAGGAGTTATCCAAAAACTAGCGGCGCAGATAAAAGATTTTCAGTCGGATATTGTGCACGCTATGCTCTACCGTGCGATAGAATATGCCCGGGTGGCGTGTGCAGGCAAAAAAGTGAAACTTATTAGCACGCCGCATTTTGACTTATCTAAAAAGATTTTTCCGCTCCGTTGGGCAGATAAACTATTAAAAGATTTAGATACGCTGACAGTGGCAGAGTCCTTTTCAACGGCTCGGTATTTGATAGAAAAGCAAAAGTATAATAAAAATAAAGTTTATTTACTTCCAAACGGAGTGGATAAAACTGTTTTTTATGCGGACGAAACACTGCGTGATAAAATGCGGAAAAAGTATGCCTACACCTCGGAACATACTGTATTTATAGAAGTGGCCCGATTGACCTCGGTTAAAGATCCTCTGTCTTTATTGCAGGCATTTCGTAATGTGGCACGAACGTATAAAAATGCCCGCTTGGTATATGTAGGAGAAGGAAAAAAACGGACCGAATTGGAAGATTTTATCCGCCAAAACGGCTTGGAAAAAACAGTCTTGTTAGCCGGAAAGCAGGATAATATTAATGAGTGGCTTAATATGGCAGATGTGTTTGTTTTGCCGTCCATAGAGGAATCTTTGCCTTTATCTTTACTGGAATCTATCCAAGTAGGATTGCCTTGCTTGGTTAGTAAAGTGGGCGATATGCCTTTGTGGGTGGAACACGGGAAAAATGGATTTGTTTTTCCATCCAAAGACATTACACTGTTAAGTTGTTTTATGGCAGAACTGATAAATAATGCACAACTGCGCGAAACAATGAGGGGTAATTCTCTTCAAATTTCCAAGCGGATTGGGCAGAGTTCTCAACAATATCAACAAATTTATCAACAAGTTTTAAACAATAGTTTTCACGTGAAAACAAATTAGGAGTTTTTATGGAACAACGTCTTTTTGCGGTGGCGTGTATTATGTACGCCTTTACGTTATTTACCCGCTATTTAAATAAAAAGAATAAATTAAATTCTAATACGTCTTTTGCTTGGTGGCACGCTAGTTTTTTGTTTATTATTTTATCCTGTGCGGTGTATGTTTTAACCTTTGTAATGGGCGGCGGAGCGGGAGAACCCTTAAACTGGTCCAGGCTTGTTTGGGGTATTGTTTTATCTTTGGGGTGTGCAATATATGGCCTGCTTAAAGGAAAAAAAGCCACAGATGATAAAAGAAAGAAAATAATGAAGGCGGACTTGGAGTGGAGTAATACGGTATATTTTGCCGGGTTTGTGGCCTCTGTGGTGATGTTCTTTTTTATACAGGCTTTTAAAATTCCCTCCGCTTCTATGCGTTATACTTTGGTAGAGGGGGATCATTTATTCGTAAATAAAGCCGTTTATGGTTTCCGTGTTCCGTTTACAAAAGTTCGCTTTGGTGTGTATGAACAAATTAAGCCGGGGGATATTATTGTTTTTCAATTTCCCGCTAAGGACCGCTCTCAACAAAATTGCGGCGGTAGTCAGTATGGTAAGGATTTTGTTAAGCGCATAATTGCTATGCCCGGTGATACAGTTCAGGTAAAAAATGGTCGTCCGTGGGTGAACGGAAAAGAACTTCCTAAGCAAGATTATGAGGTTTATGAGGATTTAGAACGAGTCCCTTATTTTGAGGTAGATGATAAAGAAGAATATCAGAACTTGTGGGAAGACCATTTATTGGATAATTATTTAGGAATTGAATTGCGTGATTCTTTTGGTCCGGTTGTGGTTCCTGAAAATTCCTATTTTGCTATGGGGGATAATAGAGATAATTCCTGTGATTCTCGTTTTTGGGGCCCCGTTCCGCGCGAAAATATCAAAGGAAAGGCTTGGTTTGTACATTGGCCGCTTAACCGTATTCATTGGATTAAATAACTGTTTTCACGTGAAAACAAGGCCCTTTATATTGCAATTTAACACCAATTAATGTTTAATATATGTATAGAGAAACGGAGGATTTATGGGAGAAATTGTCGTCATTGCCAACCAAAAAGGCGGAGTAGGTAAAACCACCACTTCTATCAACCTTTCTTATGCGTTGGCTTGTTTAAATCAAAATGTGTTGCTTGTAGATTTTGACCCGCAAGGTAACGCCGGTTCTGGCTTGGGGGTAACGGTACAAGACGGCGATAAATCTGTATATCATTTACTTACCAAAACAGCCACATTTGAACAGGTGGTCCGCCAAACATCTAGCGAAATGTTAGATGTATTGCCTGCCTGCAAAGATTTATCCGGCGCTGAGGTGGAACTGGTAAATGTGCGCGGGCGCGAAAATATGCTTAAAGATGTCTTGGACCCTCTGCGCGCTATGTATGATTATATTATTATTGATTGTCCTCCATCTTTGGGCCTTTTAACTTTAAACGCGATGATGGCCGCAGACAGTGTGATTACCCCAGTGCAGTGCGAATATTATGCGTTGGAGGGATTGGCCCACTTTATGAATACGGTGGCCAAAATTAAACAATTTTTGCATCCAAAACTAAAAATGGACGGCGGCCTTTTGACAATGTATGACGCCCGTATGAATTTGTCTAAGCAAGTATTTGCTGAGGTCAGCCGTTATTTTGGCGACCAAGTATATAAAACGCCGATTCCGCGTAATATCCGTTTGGCTGAGGCTCCCAGTTTCGGGCAATCTATTTTTAATTATGACCCGGCTTGCCGCGGAGCCAATGCGTATATCCAGTTGGCTATTGAATTTTTGGTTCGTCGCGGGGCTGATGCAAGTGCTTATAAAGATTTTAAGATGACGGGCGAACTCCCGGTGAATTACGATTTTGGAGGATAAGATGGTAAGACAGGCATTAGGTAAAGGTTTAGACGCTTTAATTAAACAAACGCAACAAGTGGTTAATATGCCCACCAACGAGGCGGCTGTGCAAGTGCAGCAAACCCCGGGGATGAGTGTTACGCGCATTGATGTAAACAAAATTGTTCCCAACCGTTTTCAACCGCGCCGCGTATTTAACGAAGAAAAATTGCAAGAGTTGGCCCAATCTATTAAAGAACACGGCCTGACACAGCCCATTGTGGTTGTCTATGATGCGGGACTGGATAAATACGAAATTGTAGTGGGGGAACGCCGCTTCCGCGCTACCCAGTTGGCCGGGTTAAAAGAAATTGATGCTATTGTACACAAACACTTGGGCGACCAAGAAATGTGTGCGCTGGCACTGATTGAAAATATCCAACGCGAAGATTTAAACCCCATTGAAACGGCCCTCGGCTACCGTAATTTGATGAGTAAATTCTATATTACGCAGACCGATTTGGCTTCTTATTGCGGCAAATCTAAGGCCGCCATTTCCAATGCGTTGCGCTTGCTGGACTTGGAACCCGAAATTCAACAAGCCTTGCAGGACGGTGCTATTTCCGAAGGGCACGGACGTGCCTTGTTAATGGTTACGGACCCGGCCAAGCGCGAAATGTTGTTTAAAAAAATGCACAATAGCAAAATGTCGGTCCGCCAAGCCGAAGATGCCGCCCGCGCTTTAATGTTCCCGGTAAAAAAAGCCGAAAAAGGAGCCAAGCCGGTGGAAGTGGCTTCCTTTGAAAATGATTTGCAATCTGCATTAGGTACCAAGGTGGAAGTGAAGTACGGCAAAAATATGAAGAAAGGAACGCTCGTTATTCACTATAATTCCTTAGACGAATTGGACAATATCGCAAGCCGCCTTAAAACCAAAATGTTATAGTCCTGCGGGTCCTGCGGACGGCGACTCAATACGCTGGTTGGGTGGTCGCTGTTGGGTAAAACAGCCGATAGGCAAATTCCTTGATGATTAGAGCAACACCGTTTTAGTGTTGCTCTTTTTAATTGTCCTTAACGGCTTTTGGCTGTTTGCTGTCATCCTGGAAAGTAGTAGTCCAGGATCTGTTGTTATTCGAAAAGAGGAAAACGACAGATACTGGACAGCAACCTTCCAGTATGACCTTTTAGATAACAACAATCACTACCCAAGTTGTAGATCCTGAAAACCCTGCGGGCCGCCAATTTAGGATGACTTTTGATTAATAACGCCGTCATCCAGCAGGGTTTTGATAGGGTATTGTTAGAAACAGATTTGTTTTACTAAAAAACACTTAAAAAATAAGGATAATTTTAAAAATCAAGCGTCATAAAGTGTTTTTGCACAAGGGGTAATACGGATATCCTGCTTTATCAAAACAGGGCAACCCATAAAAACCGGATTGCCCTGTAAAGTTTTTGGCGCACACCACGCGCTAACCTAAAACATCCGTTTAGATAGTGGAGTCTTTTTCATAAAAGGCACGAATTGTTTCGCACACGCGGCGCACTTGTTCTTCGGTAATTTCCGGGAACATCGGGATAGAGAGGACTTCTTTGGCGGCCTTTTCGGCTTCCGGGTAGTCCTCTGCTTTAAAACCACGGTCCTTATAGGCCGGCTGTTTATAAAGCGGTACCGGATAATACACCGCGCAACCAATATTGTTGGCCTTTAAATAGGCTTGCAATTCATCGCGTTTTTCCGCACGGATGGTGTAAACATAGTAAGATTGTTCATATCCGGCGGGAGGGGTAGGGGGGAGGACCACCGGCACACCCTCTAATCCTTCGGCATACCAAGCGGCGGCCTTGCGGCGCTTCTCAGTCCACTCTTCCAAATGTGGTAGTTTTACGCGCAAAATAGCGGCTTGAATTTCGTCCATACGCAAGGTGGACCCTTCCAAATCGTATTCATAGGCCTTGTCTTTGGCGCGTCCGCTGTGGCGCAGGGAGCGGCACCGGTCGGCAATTTCGTCATCATTGGTGGTTACACAGCCCGCATCTCCGCAGGCACCCAGGTTTTTGCTCGGGTAAAAACTAAAACAACCCGCATCGCCAATGCCGCCAACTTTCACACCGTCTGCCATAGCCAAATGGGCTTGCGCGCAATCTTCAATTACCTTTAAACCGTGTTCATTGGCCAGGTGCATAATAGCGTCCATATCGGCCGGATAACCGTACAGGTGGACGGGCAAAATGGCTTTTGTTTTTTTGGTGATTTTGCGTTCCACGTCCTGTACGTCCAAATTATAGGTGCGCGGGTCAATATCGGCAAATACAAACTTGGCTCCCGTCAAACTGACAGAGGAGGTCGTGGCAATAAAGGTAAAAGGGGTGGTAATTACTTCGTCTCCGGGGCCTATTCCGGCGGCGGCCAGAGCAATTTGAATAGCACTTGCGCCGGACGAGCAGGTAATACAATGTTTCACGCCGATAAGGTCGGCAAATTCTTCTTCAAATTTTTCGGTTTGCGGGCCTAGCAGCCAATGCATAGAGTTTAGGGCTTCCAACGCCGCCGCATTAATTTCCTGCTTCAAACTGTCGTGCTGTTCTTTTAAATTAAACAGCGGAATCGGTTTCATTTCGTCCGTCATAGATTAACGTATCTCCTGTTATTTATATAAACTATACACTTCGGGCATTTCCAGAAGGTCTTTGGTAATGTTTTGGAAGTCGTGCCCGGTAAAAGTGGCTACTAAACTAACGTAAAAACGGTTATCCTGTTTGGTAACCTCATTTTTTAAGATAGTTACTTGGTGCGCTTCAATTTTTTTGATAATTTGGTTTACAGTGTCCCAAGTGGGGTCGCATACAATGTAAACCGTATCGTAATGTTTGACGAGTTCCACCAGTTTAAGCGTTTTACGCACCCCCAGTTGCACCAGCAAAATGGATACCGCCGAAAGGGAAGCCCAAAAATACTGTCCGTATCCTATCGCCATACCGATAGCGGCTACCAACCAAACGCCTGCGGCGGTGGTTAAGCCGGAAATTTTGTTGCCGTCGCGCCAAATGGAACCTGCACCCAAAAAACCCACGCCTGTTACCACTTGTGCGGCAATACGGCCGGGATCTCCGCCCTGTTGGCCCATATATTCGGATAAAATCGTAAACAGCATTGCGCCCAGACAGATGAGGCAGTTAGTGGCGAAGCCGGCTGGCTTATCGTGATATTGGCGTTCCATACCCAACACGCCGCCCAAGATAAGGGATAAAAATACCTTTATAAAAATATCGTCCATATTCTTATCATACAATACCCGGGGTAAAAAAGTAAATAACCCGGGCATAAATAAAAAACCCCGCCGTGTTGCGCGGCGGGGTTTTGCAATAAAACTATTAGAAGCGCCAACCCAATTTGAGCATTACGTTCGAATAGTGGATACGGCTTTTGCCAAAGGCGTTTTTAAAGTCGCTGGCGGCTTCTACTAAATAGTAGCGGCCTTCCACACCAAAGATGGTGGAATCGTCAATATCAAATTCCAAACCGATACCTATCATTTGTGCCAAGTCGGTGCTGTTGGTGGTTAAGTGGGAACCGTCGTCAAATTTTTGGCGGGCAAACATATGGCCCACACCGATACCGAAAGGAACATACAAGCGGGTGGCTTGGGTGGGGAAGAAATTTACGCGCCCGGTAACAAGCCCGGTAGCAATACCTGTGCGGTAGTAGGATTCTTTCCCGCCGGAAATAAAGGTATCGCCGTCGCCCAGTTGGGCATAGTTAGCATCTAAACCCAAAGAAAAGACAGGCACCAGGTTGCGGGTAAAACCGATACCGGCGGTCCACCCAGTGGTACCGAGGTCCACTTCCTGTCCGTGATGGGACCAAGTGTTTTGGGGTAATACCATACCGCCGTAAAATTCTACGCGGGTGGTATTTTGGCGCAAGCCATATTCTTGCAAGCCGTAATAGTCCTGCGCAAACACCACAGGGGCGGCTACGAATAAGGCGCATAATAAAAGCAGTTTTTTCATAAGTCTCCTTACTGAATATAAGATAAGTATATTGTAAAAATTTTATAATCCTTTTACAATGTGAATTTGATTTTTTACGGTGGTAAAAGTTCCGTCGGTATTGTCTTGCACTACTTTATCCCATTGGCCGCGGGCGCGCAAAATTTGCTCCGCAATATCGCGTACTGCCGCATTACCTCCGTGGCGGGGGGAGGTGTAAAGGGCTAATTTTTTGGCCTCCGGTACGCTGTTGGCTACCGCAAGCGGCAAGCCTACGCGCGACATCATCCCCAGGTCAATGAGGTCATCTCCGATAAAAGCGGTTTCTTCGGGTTTGATGTTAAAATGCTCCTGTAAATAGACAAGAGCCTTATGCTTTACAGGCGTGTTGTAAAAGAGGTATTTCATCCCCAGAATTTTCGCCCACCAGGCCAAGGTGTCGCTGGACCCGCGGGAAACAATGCCCGTTTCCACGCCGCAGTAGGTTAAATACATAAGGCCCATACCGTCTAACGATTCAAAATGTTTGATTTCGCGCGTAACGCCGTCTTCGCCTGTAAAAAAACTTAACTGGCTGTTCGTCATCACGCCGTCCACATCTGTAAGCAGCAGTTTTAATTTCTTCGCTTTTTGTATGAAAAGGGGGGATAATTCGTTCATATCATTATTATACCTTTTCGTAGGGCTAAAAATTATATAATACATTTATGAGAAAGTTCTTAACTCTGGCGCTGGCAACTTGTTTGATTGCTTGCGGCTGTACGCCCAAAACGGTTATCAGCAAAACATATGATTTTAACCAAATGGACCGTATCGGTGTAATGGCATTTACAAATGCGCGGCCTGCTTTGCAGGGCGTGGAAAATCTGTTTGCCAAATATTTAATCAGTGCCGGATTTAAGGTAGTAGAGCGCGCCCAACTGGAAAGCGTTTTAAAAGAACATAATATTTCGGTGTCCGGCTATTTGTCGCCCGAAACTACGCGCGAGATAGGCAAGATTTTAGGTGTAGATGTATTGCTTATCGGCGAGGTGAGTTCCTATTCGCCCGCCCGCACGGAATTAACGCTTACCAGCACCCGCCGCACGGAATCCCGCCCGGTTTACAAGCAAGACGTAATGCAACTGCCCGACGGAACATATGTGGGCTATACGCGCAACGTGGGTACGCAATATACACACTCGGCGGAAGTCCGCCCGACGGAATATACCATCAATGCGCGGGTGGGCATTATTGCCAAACTGGTAGATGTGGAAACAGCTGAAATTGTATGGATTGGCTCGGCTGATGAAACCAGTTCCAGCGCGTTGGACGCGGCCGATTATATCGCGCGCGGACTCGTCAAAAGTTTCAGCAAGGAATTGGCCAAAATACAGGAGGCCAAATGACCCGCGTTTCTCATCCGTCTTTGGCGGAACAATCGGCTGTTTGGTTGTTAAAAGCGTTTTTTATGAGTGTGAAAACGCTGTTCGTTTTAGCGGCGCTTACGGTGGGCGCCTTGGTGGCTGGGCAAAGTTCCGTCGCTCCTGTCAGCGTGCATTTATTGACTTCCTATGGAATGGAATATGCCGTTGCCACTTTTAAACCGTACCGTCATTGGTTCCCGGAACCATATTTAATAGAGTTAGAAACTAAATAAGAGGACTTATATGTTAGACATTAAATATATCGTTGCTCATCCTGATGAAGTAAAAAAACGTCTGTCGTTGCGCAAGCCGGAATTGGCCGCGCAAATTGACGGCGTACTGACCAAATATTCTGTTTACAAAACCGTTTTAGCCCGCGTGGAAGAATTGCGCGCCAAACGCAACGAAATGTCTAAATCTATCGGCAAGATTAAAAAGGAACAGGGCGACGAAGCCGCCAAAGAAGCAATGGCCGAAGTGGGCAAGTTAAAGGAAGAAATGACCGTCAAAGAAGCCGAGTTGGACCCGCTAAAAAAGGAAATTAACGACTTGCTTTTAAGTATTCCGAACTTGCCGAACGAAAAAATCCCGGTGGGTGTGAGCGATGCGGATAACCCGGAATATTTGCCCTGCACAATTCCGCTGCCTAAATTTGACTTTAAACCGTTGGACCACCAGTCGGTAGGTGAAAAATTGGGTATTTTAGATTTTGAAGCCGCCGCCGCCTTGTCCGGCAGCCGCTTTGCGTTGTTTAAGGGAGACGGTGCCCGCTTGGAGCGCGCCATTATTGCGTTTATGTTGGATATGCACGCCAAAAAAGGCTATACCGAAATTTTGCCCCCGGTGGTAGTAAACGAGGATATTCTGATTGGTACGGGCCAGTTGCCCAAATTCCGCGAAGATATGTATGAACTGGTGGGCGAACCGAAACAATTTTTGATTTCTACCGCCGAAATTCCGCTTACGAACTTGAACCGCATCCGCGTGATTCCAGAAGCAGAACTGCCGGTGAAATTGACGGCATACTCTCCGTGTTTCCGCAAGGAATCCGGCACCTATGGTAAAGACACCCGCGGCTTAATCCGCAACCACCAATTTGATAAAGTGGAACTCGTAATGCTTTCCCACCCGGAACACTCTTACCAAATGTTGGAGATTATGGTTTCTGATGCGCAAGAGGTGCTTAAAGAATTGGGCCTGCCCTATCACGTGGTGGAACTGTGCAGCGGGGACATTGGCTTCTCTTCCGCCAAAACGTACGACATTGAGGTCTGGATGCCGAGCGAAAACCGCTTCCGCGAGATTTCCTCTTGCTCCAACTGTCTGGATTTCCAGGCCCGCCGTATGGGGTTGCGCTTTAAAAATGCCCAAGGCAAACAGGAATATGTCCACACTCTTAACGGCAGCGGTTTGGCCGTAGGCCGCACCTTTGCCGCTATTTTGGAAAATTTCCAACAGGCCGACGGCTCTGTGATTATTCCGCAAGCCTTGCGCCCTTACTTCGGCAAAGATAAGATTGAGGCCAAGAAGTAATGAAGAAGTTTTTGCATTTACTGGCGGCGGTATGCCTTTTGGCGTCCGCCGCCGTTTCGTCCCAAGCGGAAATTACGCTCCCGCCGGACGTAATGGCCTATGCCACGGAAGGGATTAACGGCGTATATAGTTTAGATTTTGACACCGCAGATAAAAATATCCAAAAAGTATTTGCCGAATACCCCGACCACCCGTTTGCCCACTTTGGCAATGCAATGATTGCTTGGAGCCGCTACGAATACGAATACGAACTGAGCGACGATAAACAGCGCAAGGTGTTTGAGCAAATTTTGGATGATTCTATCAGCGGTATTAAACGCTGGATTAAAAAGAACCCGGACGATTCCAATGCCTATATGGGTATCGGTGCGCTATATGGTTTGCGTGCCATGTTTACAATGCGCAACCGCAGTTGGATTACCGCCTATTTCAGCGGCAGGAAGGCAATTAAAAATCTGGAAAAGTCGCTGGAAATAGACCCAACGTATTACGATGCTTATTTCGGTCTGGGTATTTATCAGTATTACGCAGGAACGCTTCCTTCCGTAATTAAAATATTGGCGAAAATTGTCGCCATTAAAGGCAACCCGGACGAAGGAGTAAAACAACTCAACTTGGCGCGCGAAAAGGCGCACTTTACGTCTGATAGTGCCAAACTGATTTTAATTGAAATTCAAAACACGCGGGGAAGTAAATATTATGCTCCGGAAAAATCGTTGCAGTACATCCGCGATTTGCGTGCCAAATATCCCAAAAATCCGCTCATGCACTATGTGGAAATTATCTGCCTGTACGAAACGGGCCATTACAAAGAAGTAACCGAACAGGCCGAAAAATTTTTATCCCTGATTGGCAAAGACCCGTTCTATAAGGATATTTACATTTCCCGCGCTTATACCGCATTGGGCACTTCCCAAATGGCGCAAGGCCATTTTGAAGAAGCCAAAACCTTGTTTGAGCAAGGCCATCAGGCGCTTGAAAAGCAAGAGCCTAGCCGCTGGGGGGTGTGGAACGAATTTAGATTAGGCGAAGTATATGATATCTTGGGCGAGCGCGAAAAAGCAAAAAAGCAGTATCAGTATGTGCTTTCGTTCAAAGACAAATGGGGCTTTGATGATGCCGCCAAGACTCTCTTAAAAACGCCGTACAATGTGCCGGAAGGCGGAAATGTAGGTCCGTTACCCCCGTTATAAAATGTTTGCTTGCGAGTTTTTTAGCCGCCCGGAAGGGCGGCTTTTTGTTGTTATGAAAAATATTCCTTTTGGCTTGCCGTAATAATCCAAATGTGTTATACTCTACTTATGTCAGGTTTCCCGCTTGACTAATCAAACAAGGAGACATCAAATGAGAAAACTAGTAGTTTTAGGAGTGCTTTTGAGTATTTTGTGCGCCTGGCCGACCGCTGCCAAAGCCGATAACTGGGGCATTGGTGTAAAAGTTGGCGTGGGCGAAAATGACCCCAAAACAATGAAAGAACTTCAAGATGGAACAATATATGACACCGAATTAAATGAAAATGGTGCGGTATTTAGTGGATTGGAAGCCCTGTATGAGTTTAATTTAGACGACGAAACCAATAAGTTGGGTGTTAAATTAGGTGTTGATGTGTTTGGGCACAACGATTTAAAAGTTACTACCCCATTGGCGTGGGTTAAATGGACCGAAACCACATATGCTATCCCGTTGACCGTATATTATAAAAGAGATAATGGCGTGTCCGCGTGGGCCCCGTATGTGGGGGCTGGGGTATCTTTCTTCCGCAGCGAACTTAAAGTGGAGTTCTCTGGAGATGAAGTTAAGGACCACAAAAGTAAAATTGTTCCGCATCTTATGGCCGGGGCAGAATACAGATTTACCAAATTGTTTGCCTTGGGCTTGGAAGCCAAATACAATTTTGGGGCAAAAATTGAAAAAAACGGAGAGGTCTATTCCGATCATACGGGTTTAAGCGGCGCAATTACGGGCCGTTTCTACTTTTAGTTATTGATAAATTGTTTTGCACAAGGGCTTGCGCAAGTTTTACGCAGGCCCTTTTTTATCGGCAAAAACGGGGCTTTTCCGGGCGCAAAAAACCGGGTGCTTGCAACTGCACCCGGCTCATCAAGGATTCAGTAAAAAACCCGCTCTTGCGAGCGGGTTTAAATTATTTTTTAACGGACAAATAGCCCATTAAGCGGTAGATTAACTTGGAGACGTTAAACTCCGTAATGGTATCGGCCTTGCGTTGGCAGGCTTCCACTACATCCACCGCCACGATTTTTTTATGTTTAATGACTTCGCGGAACAAGTCCAGCGCTTCATACCACATAAAACCGCCGGGTTGCGGTGTGCCCGTGGCCGGAATAACAGCCGGGTCAAAGCCGTCCACGTCAATAGTGATATAGACGGTATCCGTCAATTTTTCAAGCACTTGTGGAATCAGTTTTTTAATGTCACGGTGTTCGTGCATTAAAAACGTGGTAACCTTGCCCGCATTGCAGTATTGCTTTTCTTCGCTGGCTACGCTGCGGATACCCACCTGTACCACCGGTACCTGACGGCTGGCCGGATAAAGCGCGCAGGCGTGGCTTTTAGGCGTGCCTTCAAAGGTTTCGCGCAAATCGGCGTGAGCGTCAAAGTGCAGGATGCTTAACTTTTTATATTTATCAATATACGGCTGGGCCAGGGCTTGCGTTACCGTGTGTTCACCGCCAATATAAAACGGGATGGCTTTGTATTGCATTAAATTCCGCACGGTTTTATCAATATTTTTAAAAACCGTGTTGGTGGAACCTTTGCAGTTGATGGCGGGTTGGGTGTTGATGCCCAATTCCCAGGTTTCGGTTTTGGTTTCTTCGTCCCAAAGTTCAATTTGGGTAGAGGCTTCAATTACGGCAGCCGGCCCCTTGGCGGTACCGTGCCCGTAGCAGACCGTTTTTTCAAACGGCACAGGCACTACCACGAATTTACAAAGGGGCAGAGAACTATATTTGCTCTCTAGCCCCATAAACTTATCGGTTTGTACGTTATCGCTCACAAATATTACCGGAGTTATTTGACAAACACAGCCGCAGCCACTACGGTGGTCCAAAGGCCTTCCACGCAGATGGCGGACTGGGTAATGTTGGTCGTGCGGACGATTTTTCCGCTCATTTTCCAGATTTCTTCTTTCTGGTCCCACGTCGTATTGTTATCAAACTCAATACCCAACGTGGTAGAGAGCATCAAAGCGGCCAAGTCTTCCGCATAGTCGCCGGCCTGTTTATCGGTTTCGCCGAAACTGTGGTGTTCGGAAATATATCCGTGAGTGGTTTTCCCTTCTTTCGGGATAGCCAACCCCACCGAGGCGGAAATCAAGCGGCGATATTCATTGCTGGTGTTTCTGCTGATTACACAATGCAGAATTTGGCCCGGGTGCAATTCTTGAAGCCCTTTGGAAACGGGCACGGTTTTGCAGCCGGGAGGGAAGATGCTGGACACAGGCACCAAGTTGAAACTGGCAATTTTGGCGTCTCTCAACGCTTCTTCAAAACTGGCCAATTTTTCTTTGTGTCTGCCAATTCCTTTGGTAAGGAATATCTCTTTGGGTACAAACGCTTCGTACATTTTTATTTTTCCACTAATTCCTTGATGTTGAGAATTAATATAATATTAATTATAATTGATCATAAATATCGCATCCGCTTTCGCC
>NZ_JAJWTS010000007.1:0-67255 GCF_021632165.1 Candidatus Avelusimicrobium fimicolum | reverse complement strand
GGATATATGTTTTAATTTAAGTCGTTTTAGTTTTACACCCCGGACTTTTATAAAAGGTTCGGGGCTTTATTTTACAGAATTTAACTAATAGATAAAAGGAAAAATAAAATGAAATACATAAAATTACTTCTCGCTGTACTTGTCTGTGTTGCTGTTACGCCCGTTGCTCAGGCGCAGAGGCTGCCTGTAAAACGTGTTAAAATAAAAGTTTACCATTTGCCGTCTAACAAAACCCTGTTTCCAAAAGGGGCTGTAACTGGTATTAAAGTAAAAAATCCTAAGTTTAAAACCCCGGTCGTCCAACTGCCGGTAACCACTTTAAGATTAGCGGTTAATAAAAAAGCCAAGGAAATCCAACTCAAACTCAACGAGCAGAGAAAACAACAACTGCTTAAACAACAAGATTGGATTAAAGATATTGAGCAAAACCGTGCTGCGCTTTTGAGTTCATATCATTTGCCCGAGGATTATATTTCGGGTTTTTATGTCCGCCGTATTGAGCCGTACCAGAGCAGACCCCAGTCTATGTATCATCCGGACGAAAAATCCGATAAAATTCTGTACCGCGGAATGATTATTACGCCGGAAGAGTTGGTGGCCATTTTAAAGAACGGCTTTTCGCCTAAAAACTCTACTTGGAACGTGGGTACGGATTCCAGAGGATCGGCCGTCAGTTTGTCTTCTTCTTACACGGAAGCAAGCCATTATATTTTCCAAAACGGGTATAAGAAAGATGGCCTTGGAGTTGTGTTTGTAGTACGCAGGACGCCTGCAATGGAACTTGGTAAAGATCCAAAACTTAACTCCACCAAAACTATTTATTACTCTTATGAAGATATCCCTGCTTCGGATATTGTGGATGTATATTTTCACGGAGAATACGGGCCCGAATCCTTGCAAAACGTTATGGAAAAAATTCAGCAAGGAACGAACCGTCCGCATAACACCTGGACCAATCAATTTAGCGGAGGAGGCTTTCTCCGTTAACCATAAAAAATCCCCCAGACAAAACTGGGGGATTTTTTATGATACATAAACTAAGATTGATTATTTGGCTTCTTTAAAAATATGGCTAAATGATAACGATACACCCACATAAATATTTTCACCGCGCGTACCGAAATCTTTGGCCTGCGCCGTATAATAACTGATAAACGGGGCAAGGTGCAAATTTTTATATAATTCCACTTCCAAGCGCGCATCGGCGGCAAATTCATAATCTAAATCGGTCGGGCGCTTTTCAGATGCGCTTAAATAATCACGGAACAGGGCAGAATATTTGGCCGTTACACCTTCGCGCACGGGCTGCTCAATTTTCAATCCCGCTTCCCACGCCAGTTTGGTTGAGTTGGGGCTGTATGTAAAATCACGCTCACCCACTACGGCAGCAAACAAACTTTTTAAATATTTTCCTTCAAACATTTTTACCCCGGCCGTTCCGCGCAAAATGCGGGTGCGGGGGGAATTATCAGGCTTGGTAAATTCGGTTTCGTAACCCAAATTGGCAAATGGGCCGGCTTCAAAGCCTCCTAAAAAGTTTTCAACCTTCCATAAGCGTTGGGTGTAGCCGGTGGTAAACAAAATTTTGTCGGCATTTTCATTGGTTAAGGTCTCGCCTTCCACAGGGCGGATTTTAGTACGGCCATAGTCCATTAACAGTTCATTGGTCCACAAATAGTGTTCGGCGTGATAATCCGATATCGCATCCAAATTACCGCGCACGGCAGTTTGGGAATCGCCGTTTAAGCGGGCATCAGAAAAGTCTTGGTATTCTTTGGCGTGTTTTACTTCGGTGGAAGTTACGTCAAGAGCGATTTTTTTCAGTTCAATTTGCCAGCCCTGTTTGCCGTCCTGCGCGTACGAAACACCACAAAGCAACACCAAGGCAATCAGCAAAAATGCTTTTTGCAAAAGTTTCATAATTCTCCTGGGGTTTAATCTTCAAGTTTGTAACGGATACGCAATTTGCCGTTTTGGTATGACCAACTGATTATTTTAAAATGCCCGATTTCGCGGGTATTTTCCACGTGTTTGCCAATACAGGGGCAGACATCATACCCGCCCACGCGCACCAACCTCACGGTATTTCCGGCTTCTGGCGGCAAACGGGATAAATCCACACTCTTTTCCGCCTCCTCGCGCGGAAGTTCCTCCGCCGTTACGGGCAGTTGCCCGGCAATCACGTCATTTACCATATCTTCCACTTCGCGCAACTGTTCCGCTGTCGGTTCAATCGGCAGGAAATAATCACACTTGGATTTATTTTTTTCAATATGGTTAGTTAAACTGCGCTCACAGCCAAACATACGAACCATTGTTTGGTTCAAAATGTGTTCGGCCGTATGCATCGGGGGAAAATAATCTTTTTTAGGGGTTAAAGACGTATCCATACGGTATATTTTAGCGAATTTAAAGGGGCTTTTCAATTTTCTAATACAATAAACCAATGACAACGCGCCCCAAAAATAATAAAATAATAAAGAAGGGGAAAACCCCCTCTCATATAGTTAGATAGAGGAAATAAAATTAAGATTATGCCGAAAAATACTGACTTTTGCAAAATCGTCGCGACCATCGGTCCCGACACCAGCGATGAAAAATCTATTGAATCCTTGGTAAAAGCCGGCGTTTCCGTGTTCCGCTGCAACTGCAGCCACGGTTCCTTGCCCGAATACCAGGAAAGAGTAACCAACATCCGCAAGATGGAAAAAAAATACAACTGCACTTTGGGTATCTTGTTTGACTTGCAAGGCCCGAAACTCCGCGTTGGCACGTTTAAAGATTACCGCATCCACTTGAAAGAAGGGGATAAATTCCGCTTGGATATGAATCCGGAACCCGGCGACCAGACCCGCGTTTGCTTGCCCCACAAAGAAATTTTTGCCGCTATGAAAGACGGCCTGGAACTTTTGCTTAATGACGGCGTAGTCCGCTTGCGTGTGGATGCCCACACCGCCGACACCGCCGACTGCACCGTTATCGCGGGCGGCGAACTTTCCAACAAAAAAGGCGTAAATGTACCCGGCGTAAAATTGCCGCTTTCCGCGTTAACCGCCAAAGATAAAGAAGATTTGAAGATCGCCGAAATGTTGGGAGCCGATTTCATCGGCTTGTCCTTCGTTCAGGAACCGGAAGACTTAATTGAATTGCGCGGTTTGATGAAATCCAAAGCGCACATCATCTCCAAAATTGAAAAGCCGTCCGCCATTGAACACTTGCGCGAAATTATTGACTTGACCGACGTAGTAATGGTTGCCCGTGGCGACCTGGGCGTAGAAACCAGCCCCGAACTCGTGCCGGTCTTGCAGAAAAAGATTGTTTCCGGCTGCCGCAAAGCGGGTAAACCGGTCATCATTGCTACGCAAATGTTGGAATCTATGATTCACAACATTATGCCTACCCGCGCCGAAGCCTCTGACGTGGCTACCGCCGTTTACGATGGTGTGGACGCGGTAATGCTCTCTGCCGAAACCGCCCAAGGCGATCACCCGGTGGAAGCCGTTACCACGATGCGCCGCATCATTGAAACCGTAGAAAAAGACCACCGCTACCGCAAAGGCCTTTCCTTGTTGGAACGCAAAAACGATTCCACCAAAGAAGGCGCCATTACTACGGGTGCTGGCATTGTGGCCACCAACTTGGATACGGCCAACGTAATCGTTACGTTTACCGATTCCGGTTCCACCACCTTGCGTGCCTCCCAACAGCGCGCCGGCGGCTTGCCTATTTTGGCCCTTACGCCAAACATAACCACCGCCCGCCAGTTGGCTGTGGTATGGGGTGTAACGCCGATTGTCATTGACAATTTGAAAAACTTTGACGATATGACGCGCGAAGCCAAAAAAGCCGTCCTCGCCCAAGGTTTAGCCAAAGAAGGCGACAACGTAGTAGTAACTGCCGGTATTCCGTTTGGTAAAGCCGGTACGACCAATATGCTCTACGTTATGAACATCTAATTAACCATTAGTTGCTTAATACGCCGTCCGATTTCGGGCGGCGTATTTTTTTGTACAAAAAAACCACCGGTTAGCCGAGAATAGAAAAAAAGGTTACACCAATGCCCAGTATCGTTTCCGCGGCGATATTCTATTTAGAACAAATGCGAAAGAAATAGACCCGTAAAAAGTGTTGTCATTGCCGAGATTTGTCGGCGCGAAGCGTTCGGGAATCTGTCGTTTGTCGTTGGTGTCCTCTTGCGCAACAACAGCTCCCCGAACCCTGCGGGCCGTCAAACCCTCGGGGATGACAAAGGAAGAACGTACTCACCAACCCTCGGGGAGGACGGCATAAAGGAAAAAGGAACGCGAACAAGAGGAGTATTTGAGACTAGATATCTAGCGGACCAGTAACAGAGGGCAGGACCCGCATATGAAACTCCCTAGGCTCCCGCCGCCTAGGGCTTCTTTTGCTCCAAAATCTCAGCTACGCTTGATTTTGCCCGCTACTAACTACAAGAAGAAAACAAAGTTTTCTAGTCGCGGTTTTTTTGCACTTCATCCCCAGGCTTCTGCCTGGTGAGCAGAACGCATATAAAAACCCCCGGCGGCTAGCCGGGGGTTTTAACTAGAAATAACCGTAAATGTTATTTGTTTTCAGCAGAAATAGAAGCGGCTTCCTTCTTCCAAGTGGTGGCAATAAAGCCCATTGCGATAATACACGCAATAATGCAGGAGAAGTACACCCCTTTCCAGCCGAAACTCTTGCTGATGTACGCGGCCCCGGTGCTGGACAACATAGCACCAAAGTAACCGAACATACCCGTAAAGCCGCACGCGGCGGAAACGGATTCCTGTACGGTTACACGGGAGGCTTGTACACCGCCGGCCAGGTTCTGCGGGCCGTCCACAAAGAAGCCGATAAACGAAGCGAGCAAGGACGTCCAGAAGAATTGGTCTGTACCGGCCACGCAATAAAAGCCCCAGCAACTGGCGGCCAAAATGACCAAGTAAATAATATTCATTTGGGTGCAGCGGCCTTGGAAGAATTTATCAGCCAAGTAACCGGCAACGATACCGCCGGGCATACCCAAGAAAGGCATCCATTTCATAGCGGACACGGCGCCGTCGGGCGTAAAGCCGCGTTCCTGGGTCAGGAACATCGTACCCCAGTCCAACGTGGCAAAACGTACATAGTAAATGAAAATGTACGAAATAGCCAAGGCCCAAAGGAACGGGTTTTTGAGCACGTGTTTTTTAAGAATTTCCCAGTGGGAAAGGGTGCTCTTTTCTTTTACAGGCATTACGTCGTTTCTGTAAACTTCAATAGGAGGCAAACCCACGGTAGTAGGTTTATCGGTCAAGAAGAACATCAGGAAAATACTATAACAAATACCCATAAAAGCAGGTACGATAAAAGCCATTTTCCACATATCCAATTTGAGCAGATAAGAAATCAACACGCCCACAAAGAACGCACCGAACGTGTGGGAAGAAGACCACAAGGTCCATTTGGTCGCTCTTTCAGAGGGGGAGAACCAGTATACCAAACCTTTGGCTACCGGAGGAAATCCCATAGACTGCGCCACACCGTTCAAGCCCCAGGCAAACGAGGCCAACGCCACGAGCGGCAAGGTAATACCCATATTGCCCAAGAAGGCCTGGAATTGCGGCAGGAAAGGGAACGCCAAGTTGATAAGGGAAGAAATGAACAAGCCGAGCGCCATTACGCCACGGATGTTACAGCGGTCCGCCAACACGCCGCTTAAAAACTTACCGATACCGTAGGTAAGATAAATCGTCGTGCCGATATACCCCAACTGAATTACGTCCAAGCCAAAGTTCTGGCTCAGCGCAGGTTTTACATAATCCAAATTTTTGCGGGTGAAATAAAACAAGGCATAACCAAAGTACATGCCGAAGAACATCTTAATACGCCAGTTACGGTACAAACGCTTAATCTGTGCCTCGTCGGAAATAGGTGTTCCGTCCGGCAAAGGTTTAAGCCAACCAACTAATTTTGCGAACATTCTTGTCTCCTATTTATAATTTAACGTGCAAAAGCCACGCATCAACACTCTCCGGCGCTGGCTTCCCGCCGGGGCGCTCCCTCGATTAGAAAGTGGATGTGCAGTAAATTGCAAGAAGCAAATCATTTGCTTACTTAGTAATTATAACATATATGGGGTGGGTAAAATCAAGTGTTTTTTCGTCGGTAAAAGTATTTTTTTAGCACAATTTTGCAGAGATGAAAAACCCCGGGCCTCAAAAGCCCGGGGTTTCGTCCAAAAAATACTTATTTAATGTTCCGCAACCGGCATATCCGGATACCCTTTCAACACATCGCGCAACTGTAAAATATCAGAAGCGGAGGTCGGTCCGGCATTTTCCTGCAACAGGTTGTGGTTCTTATCCAATGTTTTAAGCGCACTGCAAATGCGGTTTAAACGTTGGGTTTGTTCCAACACGCGGGGGGAATCGGCCGGGTTGAGTTCAGCATATTCCTGCAACGCGCGTTTGGCTTCGTTCTGGTACTGGATGAACAATCTGTATGTACCAGCGGTGGTGGTGCCGTGTTTAATATTGGCAGCCAACTGGTCCAGTTCGTTAATGAGGACGAACACGTCTTCAAATCTGCCCTTGTCCATAGATTTTACTTTCTTTTTGGGCATCAATCTGGAATACCACGGTTTAGCCGCCTCGGACATTACCGGCCCGTTGTACAGACCTTCCGGCACATACGAGAATTTTACATCTTTGGCGGTCATATCAATAGCAGCCAGCGATTTGGAAAGTTGTTCGTATTCGCGGTTAAGCATTACAGACAGGTGGTTTTTCTCCAATATCACCCCGTAAGACTTTACAATGCCTTGCAATTTTTCCAACGAACCCATTACCGTAGAAGAACCTTCCACTTCGCTGATAGCAACCAAACGGTTATAGGATTGCGTCATTTGTTTGAGCATATCCGTCATTTTGTGTTCGGAACTCACGCCGTAGTCCACCATTTGTTTTTCCAATTTGGAAAGCGTACCGTTCACTTCGGACAAGCGTCTGTAAGCGTTCTTTTTGCTGATGCCAAACGATTCCGCATTTACTTTGCCCGATTCAATCGTGTCCATAGTAATCTTGGGTTTGCGGAACAGGCCCAAGAAATCCTTGGTTAAACCCCAGTTGCGCGCCGCCAAAATGCTCGCCACTACCGCAGAGTAACCTAAGATAATACGGTTCATACCTAAGGTAAACGCTTCGCCTGCATTACCCGTCAAGGCGGAAACTTGGTTTACCAGGTCAAGCGCCCATTGCGGGCCGAGATCGGCCAAGCCGAAAGCAATCGCAGAGGCCGTCAAAATACCAATCAAACCGTGGGAGTTAAAGACGGAGTAATCTTTACCCGCCAAACTACCCCAAGTTTTTTCACGGCGTTCAATGCGTTTTAATTGGGCTTCTTTTTCGGCTTCCGTCAAAGAGGTATTCTCGCGGATAGCCACTTTTTCCTTCTGCATAGCCGCAGAAACCATATTCTGCAAGCGGACGGAGTCCAACTGGCCGGGCACAGCCGTAGCCATATAGTGCAACACACCGAATCCAGCCGTAGCCAACGCCAACGGGCCCGAGTACGGCATAAGGGCAATCGCGCCCGCCGTAGCGGCCAACAGAGGCAAAGAAGCACCTGTCAACTGGTCGTCCGTCATTTTCTTGCTGGACACCTGTTTAGAGGCAAACTTACGGGTCATAGCCGTGGCAAACATAAAGCCGGCTACCAACCATTGCCCCACATCGTTACCCAACACGGCGTTTGCGTCCTGGGAAAGCATCATCAAACTGGCCGCATAACTGGCGTACACCAATTTCACACGGCTGGCGATGTCTTTCACGTCGCGCGTATTTCTAAAATTCTGTTTATATAAGGCTTTATCTTCGGCTTCTTCTTTCGCCAGTTGTTCCTTGGAAACTTCCGGCACTTTTACAGCGGCTTTTTCCGCTGCGGCACCTGCGGCCTTTACACCTTTACCCATTTTGTAAATAGGCGTATTAAGGAAGAGCATTTCCGAAGCCGCCAACAGCGCAAGGCCGACAGGAACCACAATCGTAAAGTTCAAACCGGCCGTGGCCAACAAGCCCGTAGCCGCCGTTAAGGCCAGGCGGGACCACTGTTTATTTTCCGAGAAGTCCAAGTGCGCCGCCGTGCGGGCCACCGGGTTCTTATAGTAGTTAAGCAAGGTCTGGATAGACGTATTAGCCATACTTGCACCCAACACCAAGGCTACCGTCGGCAACGACAGAGACAATAAAGATAATGTTTTTACATCAATCGTACCGTACATTCCCAACCCCACCAAAGCGAAGGTTAAGGCCGCAGCGGCACCGCCATAAATGGCCTGAATCGTGTTTTTATGACCGATTTTCGTCATAAGCGGCATCAATTTAGCGGCCACTAACGGGGTAAAATACCCAATACCGCTGACCAAGTTGGACATCAAACCGGAGAAACCCGGCAAGGATTTCAGGGCCGATTTAAAAGGACCGGTCAAAGAGGCACCCGCATCGTTACCCACAAATAAGGCGTGCAGAGTCAAGAACTGCTTTAAAGAGTGCGGTTCATTGAGTTTAAGTTCCAAGTTAAGGCCCGGATTCTTTTCCAACATATTGGCCATAGCCAACATATCAGTAGAGTTATACGGCGTATCTAACGGGACCTGCACAGAACCATTGGCCTGAATTTCTTCCAAAAGTTTAGCAGAGCGTTTGTTCGCGCGGACTGCGGCCAAGTTACCGGACGGCATTACATATTTCCACTGGCCCGATTCGTCCAGCGCGAGTACGAACCCTTTGGGGATGACCAAGCCCGGCTTTTCAGACAAGCCGAATTTGGACAAAAAGCGGCTATACCACGAAGCGTGCGGCTGGGACAAAATACCCACCGGGGCACTGCTGAGTTTGCCGGAGGCAGAGCGGTAGTAGAACGGAATATTGTTAGAGTAGAATACGCCTTTTTTGGTTTCCTTACCCGTAATTCTGTTCTTGGAGGCAAAGCCCGTTGGACGGCAAGAGGAAACGATTAATTGTTCATTAATATCCGGCATTGACGGGACAATACCCGCAAAACTTTCTGTCTCCAAGGGCAAAACATTTACGTTATCCCAGGCACTGCGGACCTTCTTTTCCCAGTTCGGGTCAGAGGTAATCATTTCCAGTTCTTTTTCAAAGGAGGACTGGGCCGTAGCATCAGACACCGCAGCAATCGCCGTATTTAACGATTGGGAAGCGTACAAGTGATACAACGCCTTACCCAATTCTTCGGGGTTTTCTTTTTTAGACTCAATCCAGCGTTGCGTTTCCGCAGACATTTTGCTAATGGATTCGTTAAATTTACCCTGGTTATACAGAGAAACCAACGCCTGCTCTTTGTATTTTTGAGAGGCGGCACTTTCCAAAATCGTGCGCAACTGTGTAGCTAAGGGGTATTCTTTGGATAAAATGTTTAAAGCCGTACTGTTGGCTACGCTTTCGGCATCGTGCGTAAACCATCCGCGCACCCGGCTAGCGGTTTTGCTCAGCCATTTGGGGCTGACGGGAATAATGCTGCTATATACCGTGCCGGAGTTGGAAGCGGCAGGAGTTTCGGACGCCGCAACTTCTCCGTCTGCGGCGGCAGGCGTATAAGCAACGTGTAAACCATCCGGCAAGGTAATATCGCCCAAGTTTACATCCACTTTCGGTGCAGGCGTATTGCCCGCAGGTTTAGCGGCAGGTTCGGACACTGGGCTCGCAACGACTTGGCCTTTTTTGGCATTTAACGCCACCCAATCCGCCGTACCTTTGGCGGATGCATCCAAGTGGCGCGCGTTCAAACGGTTCCAATACGTAAGTGCCTTACTGGCATTGGGAGCAATTTTGGCGGAACTCATTTGTGCGGCCGTTACGGTAGGAAGCGTTACGGGCAAATTATTCGCTTTTACATATTGGCTAACACCAGCCCAGAAATCGCCATACAGTTTGCCATTAATCGTGGAGAGTTGGGCCAATTTTTCAAGCCCTTCGTAAGCCTGCAACGTCAAGAGAGAGCGGCCGATAACCACCTCACTGAACGTCTTTAATGCTTGGGGAGTTTTATTATAAGTATCTAATAACAGGGAAGCATCCTGGACCGTGCCGTAGAAACCCAAATCTGCCGCAGCGGCCATAGTCTGCCCCCAAGCGGACAAATCTTTAAGACCCTCGGAATCAGCAGACAAGCGGCTGATATCGGCCATCGTTACGTCCCTATTTAAAGCAGAGGAAGAACGGTAATTGCGCAAAAGACGCACATAAGTATCTTTGGCAAGAGACGCTTGTTTAGAGGTCGTAGCAAAGCCTTTTTCCACGGTTACGCGCGTATAGGCGTCTAAAATCAGTTGGTCGTGTGCAGAGGGGGTGCGCTGAACATCAAAAATTTGCCTCATTACTTCGCCCGCGTCTTTGGAGGAAAATTCCTTTGAGGCTAAAAGCGTATCTACTTCCGTTATAGTTTTAGAAGAAAGGGAAGCGGCGTGGGCGGCATCAATGCTTTGGTCCAAAGCGGCCGACAACTGCGGGTTTACGACCCCCGCAGGAGTAACAATTCCGTTGGGAGAAACAGAACCCGGCACATTAGGCACGGAAACAGTAGGAACATTTCCTTTTACATTAATCTGCGGTATATTCGGTCCTTTGACTTTTACGCCCACAGCCCCACGGGCAGTACCCGCCACTTTGCCGGCTTGTTTTCCGGCGGCTTCGGCAGCTCTTTCTGCAGACTTTACCACTTTGCCAGCATTTTTTGGTAGTCTATACAATTGGGCAAAAGAAGGGGCAAAACTCCCGAAAATAAGAGTGAAACTTAAAACTAACGATATTAATTTATTCATATACTTGTCTCCCACGAAGTACACTTCTATACCTTCATACTATCACAAAACCCGACGGATAACAAGGGCCAAAGGACCCATTTTTTATATGGGTCCTTTGGCCTATCTTCGTCGGATAAGGTCTTTCATTTATTATTGTAACACAAATTCTCCGCCGTGTCAGCCCCCTATAACGCAAAAACCCCGCCTTGTGGGCGGGGTTTTGATAAAAGGCAATGCTATTTGGCTTTACCTTTGTTGTGGATGATAAACATCCAGTCCTCAGTAGCCGTAACCGACGGGTCCAAATGCAACTCGTTTAAGGCTCCGCGGGAAAGCAAGATTTTGCGCACTGCATCAGGCAGCGCCACTACATCCAGCCCCTTAGAATTATTTATAATATAGGAACGCTCAAATGGGATATTATGTGCCGTCGCATATTCTTGGATTCCCTGCCAAAAATCTTTATACAAAGTATCATTTAAAGCCACCGTAAAAAAGAAACCACCTAATTTGTCCACAGCCCCCATACTGAGTAATGCCCGGCCTATGATTACTTGGCTAATGGGTTTGAGAACGGCTGGGGCCTCATAATAAGCAGAAGACAAAGCATTTACGTTGTCCCTGGTGGCACTGCCAAACATACCCATAGTCGTAGCGGCGGCCATTTTATTGGCCCAAACATAAACCTGCGTGGACGGTAAGTTTTCTTCGCCAATCTTTATGCTGGTGGAAGATTCGTAAGAATAATAACGCGTCAATATCTCTTCCGCCTTTTTTACAATGGCTTCTGCATCCTTAGCCAAATAGGGTTTATGGCTGGCCACGAGCAACGGAAAATTATTAAAAGCAAATTCATATTCTTTGTCAAACGAAAGGTCTTTGTCCATATGGGCCATTCTGTTTTCGTAATACTTAAACAGGTCCGCCTCGGACAGCGGGAGTTCTTCGTTAAACAAGTAATACTGTTCCGAAGTGCCCTTTTCTGCCACAGTAGCCCGAATATCTTTAAGTTTCTCCATCGGGCGCATTACGTTTGTCTCTATTTCCTGTAAACGGGCCTTAGAAAGCGTGGGGGCATTCACCGCCGGTACCGCCGGAGCAAAAGCCGTTGTATTTATTCTAGGCGCGGCCGGAACAGCCACGTGCGGCACAGCCGTAGGAAGTTTAGGCGCAACCGGGACAGACGCCTTGGGTAATTTAGCCGCGGGAACTTTCACTTTGGGCACGGCAATAGGCTTAACGGCCGCAGCAACTTTTCCCGCCGCCTGCACCGCACCAGTGCCGGACTTAATCAAATTTTGCGCAAAAGTCGTTACAGCATTTACGCCAAGCAGAGCAACAACACTAAAAGAAACCAACCAAACGCGTTTCATATTTCCTCCCGGAATAATTCAATAACTCCTATATTTTATAGGATAGGCAAAAAAACCGTTTGTGTCAAGGCATAATTCAGTTTTTTGCTACCAATCGGCATCTTTTTCCATTGAGGAAACAGGTAATTCGTTCCCAAAGGTAAAAGAGCGGGGTAGTTCGTGTACGGTCAGCCGCTGGCCCAAATAAGTGCGGATAATGCCCAAATGCTCCGGAGAGTAGCCGTCGTTTAACACGATAAACGCCTTTAAGCGTTCGCCCTCCTCGGGGCGCATTAAGCGCACGCGGCAAGCCTTTACCGCCGGATGTGCGGACAAAACCGTTTCCACCCGTTTAGGAAACACATTGACACCTGCCACCTGTACGCAGGCATCACTGCGTTTTAACGGAATTAACAATCGTCCCTGCGTAGCCTCTACCTCGTCGGGCAGGGTAAGCCAAGCATTTTGACTTTTGCGCTTAATTTGCGGCTGTTCGTCAGTGAAAGAAAGATCCCAAAACGGGAATAATTCAAAGGCCTCTGTGCTCTGGTGGCGGCGGGCAATTGCACCCGTCTCACTGGCGCCATAAATTTCGGTAAACTGTGAGGCCCCCAATTTATAGAGCGCATCTATAATTTCTTTTTTGCAGGGTGCGGTGGAGGACATTGCGTGCACCCCCTTTGGAAAGGGTATTTCCAAGTGGACCCAATAGTTCCAAAACAGCGGAAACCCGACTATTAAATCGCCCTCTTGTAAAATATCTCTCCACGGTTGGGTGGGTAACGCCGGAAGCGCAAGCACAGGCACATTTAGCGCGTACGGCAGCGTAACAGTAAAGGAAAAGCCGTACATATGGTTAGAGGGTACGAGCGACACGACGCGCTTAACGTCTTTAAAATCGGAAGCCAAGCCGTTGGCTTCTTCTTCAATCATATTAAGTGTATGAATACAGGGCTTAGGCGTACCTGTACTGCCCGAGGTTAAAAAAGTCAACTTCCGCCCGTGCAAAAACGCGGCATAAGAATAATCTGTCATTAAATTTAAAGACGAAAATACGCGCGGCTCGTACCCGAAAAAGAGTGCCGCCTTGTCGGACACTGCCTTTAAAATTTGCTGCGGCAACCGTTCAAAAAAATCCTCTCCGCCTTTTTCGTCCAACAGAGCCAAAGAATCCACCTTTTTACGGGCCAATTCCGTGCGAAACATATCCGTCAATATGCGTTTTATATCCTTTAACAATAACATAAATTTCCGTCTCCCCGGCCGTTCCCGGCTGTCATAGTGCCCCTAATAAGCCCTTATTTCTGCCGGTTTTTTTCCACATATTCAGCCAAAGTACCAAAATCTTTAAAAATAGTGCGGCCTTGCTGCATATTTTCAACCGTAATTCCATATTTCTTTTTCAACAGCATAATAAGTTCCATCGCCTCTATGCTATCTAACCCCTGTTCGCCGAAAATCGGGTCGCTTTCGCCAAAGTTGGACAAATCGGCCCCGCCTAAATCAAGCCCCGAAGCAATCATCTCTTTAATTTCATCAATCATTTTCCGCATAGCAACTCCACGAATTAAAATAATTTTAAAATGGATTATGGATATTTTATACAAATTTTTTTCTTTTAGCACCCATTTCTTATAACTATAAACAACAATTAACCCTAAGGATAAAACGTATTTTTTCAACGCTCCGTCCGGCAAAATGGAGGAAACGGAGCCAATAACTAATGCAATTTCCGGAGGGTAGGCTCGTTGTAAACTCACTTCAAATTAACTAAAATAAGAATATAGGTATCTGGGCGCTTTATCATATACCCCGGACAATAAACTGTTTTCCAACAGTTAAAACTATCCTAATAATATTATGAAATTAAAAACACCCCACATTGCATACAAATGGCTGATTTTTTCCGTAACGGCTATTGGAGTCTTTATGTCCACGCTGGACGGGGGCATTATTAATGTGGCCCTGCCTGTTATGGCGAAGGACTTAAATGCCAGTTTGGAGCGTATCCAATGGGTTGTCAGTATTTATCTGCTAACCACAACCTGCTTTTTACCTGTATTTGGCAAATTGTCCGATATGTATAGCCGGAAATACCTGTATTTGACAGGTTTTTTGCTCTTTGGTATCGGTTCTTTTGCGGCTACATTTTCACAAAATTTAAGTTGGATGATTTTTTCGCGCGCCCTGCAAGGATTAGGGGCCAGCGCGATGATTTCCAACTGCCAGGCCATTATTGCCAAAGCCTTTAAAGGCAAAGACCGGGGCCGCGCCTTGGGCGGTATCGGGGCAATGGTGGCGGCTGGTTTTTTGGCAGGCCCGGCGGTGGGAGGATTTTTAATCCAACATTGGGGTTGGCAGTCGGTCTTTTGGATAAATGTACCTATCAGTATGCTGGGCATTTGGCGCGGCATACAAATTATTCCGCATTTTAAGCCCGTAACCCAAGTAAAACTGGACTGGAAGGGCGCGGTTTGCTTTATCCTGTTTTGTTTTTCCTTTCTCTATGCGTTGGACGAGGGGGAAAACCAACACTGGACGTCCTTTCTCATTTTAGGCTCGTTTACAGCCGCCTTTATCTTTTTTGCCGGGTTTTATTGGCGCGAAAGAACCAGCAAAACACCGTTTATCGGCTTGTCCCTTTTCAAAATACAGGCTATTTCGTACGGGTGCATAGTATCTTTGCTGGGATTTATTGCATTAAGTTGCAACAGTATTTTATTTCCGTTCTATATGGCAAACATTTTGCATTTATCTCCGGTACATATGAGTTTGCTGTTGATGCCGTTTCCGGTAGCGTTGGCCATATCATCGCCGTTTTCGGGGTGGCTGTCGGAAAAACACTCTGCAAGGCTTATCACCACCATAGGATTTGGGTTTATCATTATCGGTGCCGCTATGTTTGTGGGAATTGGCAAAAACCCCTCTTACACCTATATTGTAATTGCCCAAATGATTATGGGATGCGGTTCGGGTACATTTCAGGCCCCTAATAATAACACCATCGTCAGCGCCGCCCCCGCAAACCGCCTGGGTATGGTGGTTAGTTTAAGTGCCTTGGCGCGCAATATGGGGGCTGTAATGGGAATTGCGCTCTCTGTGCTTATCTTTTCCGCCGCGCGCCGCCATTATGTAAATCTTGGCGCGGACTATGCAACCGCTTTTATGAACGCATACCAATATTCAATGATTTTCTGCATTGTGGTTTCGTTGGCGGCGGCATACTTTTCCGCCGCGCGCGAAAAGCGCAAGAAACGCCAAGCACAGCCGAGGGGATTCTATGAAACAACGATGGCTTAACCTCTCACGCAAATGGCTTATTTTTACAGTAACCTCCACGGGAACCTTTATGGCTACGCTGGACGGCGGAGTGGTAAATATTGCCTTGCCCTCTATGGCGGGGGAATTTAACGCCGGTATTGAAAGCATACAATCGGTTGTCAGCGTGTATTTGCTCGCGGTAACGTGCTTTTTGCCCGTATTCGGGAAATTATCCGATATGTTCAGTCGCAAAAAAATGTATTTAAGCGGCTTTTTGCTCTTTGGTATCGGCTCGCTGTTATGCTCTTTGGCGGGCAGTTTGCCTATAATGATTGTATCCCGCGCGGTACAGGGGTTAGGCGCAAGCGCAATGATGGCAAACACACAGGCGATTATCGCCAAAGCCTTTGTGGGCAAGGACCGGGGCCGCGCTTTGGGCGGAGTTGGCGCCGTGGTGGCATTAGGCTCTTTGACCGGACCGGCAGTCGGGGGGTTTTTAATTCAGCATTGGGGTTGGCAATCGGTCTTTTGGGTGAATATTCCCGTTAGTTTAATTGGTATTTGGCGCGGCATACAAATTATTCCGCGTTTTAAGCCCAAGACAAAAATCCGTATGGACATCAGCGGTGCGGCCTTTTTTATCTTATCCAGTTTAAGTTTCTTATATGCTATGAACGAAGGCTCAAATAAAGCCTGGACCTCACCTGTCATTTTAGGGGCATTTGCGGCGGCTGGGCTGTTCTTTTTGCTGTTTTATTACCGGGAACGGGTATCCAAAACGCCTTTTATTGGATTAGACATTTTTAAAATTCCAGCCATTTCCTACGGTTATGTAGTAGCGGTACTGGGTTTTATGTCTATTTTTACAAATGCCGTTTTATTCCCTTTCTATGCGGCTTACATTTTGCATATTGACCCGGTACAAACCGGTCTTTTGGTATTGCCGTTCCCGGTAGCATTGGCCGTTTCTTCCACCGTTAGCGGGATACTTTCCGAGCGGTACCCGGCCCGGATTATCACTACCGCCGGCTTGGGGTTTGCCTTTATGGGATCGGTAATGTTTGCCTTTGTGGGCGAAAACCCATCCTTTGCCTATATTGTGTTTGCACAAGTGATTTTCGGCTGCGGTTCGGGTACTTTCCAAATTCCCAACAATAATACCGTTATCAGCGCGGCACCCAAAAATAAATTAGGCATTGTGTCTAGCGTAAATGCCCTGGCGCGTAATGCCGGGATGATTATGGGGATTGCCTGCTCCGTGGCTGTGTATGCGGCGGTACAAGGGCATTTTGAACAAGCGGGCTTGGATAGTAAAAACGCTTTTTTACGCGGGTATCAGGCTGCTATGTTTTTGGGGGCGGCTTTGGCTGCGGTGGGGGGAATCATATCAGCCAAACGCGCCTGACGCGCCCTTATATTTACAGACAAAAAAAACCCGCCCAAAAGAGCGGGTTTTTTAGTAAATCCACGGAGAACTTAGAAGTTTTCCGGATGAATCATAAAGTAAGCCTGCGGGTGGGCGCACACGGGGCACACCTCGGGGGCTTTTTCGCCGATGTGAATATGACCGCAGTTGGCGCATTCCCACATTACGATACCCGCTTTTTTAAATACTTCATTGGTTTCCACATTGTGCAGGAGTTTGCGGTAGCGTTCCTCGTGCATTTTTTCAATTTTGCCGACGGCTTCAAACAAGAAGGCGAGTTTGTCAAAGCCTTCTTCTTTGGCTTCCTTAGCAAAAGTGGCATACATATCTGTCCACTCGTAGTGTTCGCCATTGGCGGCATCTACCAGGTTTTCAGCCGTGGCAGGAATATTGTTATCGTGCAAGGCTTTAAACCAAAGTTTAGCGTGTTCTTTTTCGTTATTGGCGGTTTCTTCAAAGATTTTAGAAATCTGCACAAAGCCTTCTTTTTTGGCTTTGGAAGCATAATAAGTATATTTGTTTCTGGCTTGCGATTCGCCCGCAAAAGCCGCCATTAAGTTCTTTTCCGTTTTTGTTCCTTTCAGTTCCATAAAGTCTCCTATTTTTACCTATTTATTGCCACGGCACTTGTTGCAAAGGCCGCGCACCTGCAAATTAATCTGTTTTACATCGCCCCAATGTGCCATACCGGCAGGCAAAGGCAAGGACTCGCCGTCCTTTAAAAAGACATCATACACTTCCCCGCAGTTAGTACATACAAAATGACAATGGGGACGCAAATCCCCGTCAAAGCGGGCCTTGGACGACAGCCCCACACGCATAAGCAAATCCATTTCTTCCAACGATGCCAACGTGCGGTACACCGTATCCAAAGACACGTTAGGCATATTTTTCCGTACCGCAAAAAATACTTTCTCCGCGCTTGGATGCTCACACGAGGCCGCCACCGCGCGGAAGATTTCCCGCCGTTGGTTGGTTACTCTTAACCCTCTGGCGCGGCATTGGTCTTCAAAAAAGGCCAAGCGTTTCTGCAATTCGTCGTTCTGTGTATTGGTCTGCATATGCTCGTATTTATTAATAATAATTCTTATTAAGAGTATAGCATATTTGAAAATAAAATCAAATTTTTTCTTTTTGTATAATATAAGAAACCTATCCTATGAATTATAATGAACTGAAAAATACTGTTTTTCATACCGCCATTATCGGCGCAGGAGCCGGCGGACTTTTCTGTGCGGGCAGTTTCAACAGCCCCAAAGTTTTAATAGAACACAATACGCACCCGGGTAAAAAAATAAGTATCTCGGGCGGCGGAAAATGTAATTTTTCAAACCGTTTTGCCAAGTCAACGGATTATGATTGCGCCCATAAACATTTTGTAAAAAATGCCTTGGCCGCTTTTAAGCCGCAAGATTTTGTTTCTTTGCTTGATGAAGCAGGCTTAAAATGGGAAGAACGACAAGACGGACAACTTTTTGCTATGGACGCGCGCGATATCGTGCGCTTTCTCATCCGCCGCGCACGCGAGGCCAACACCCAAATTTTAACGGACACGCTAGCATTGGACGTCCGTCAGGAAAACGGCCTGTTTACCGTAAATACTTCGGCAGGCCCCGTCCGCGCACAGCGCGTGGTATTGGCAACCGGGGGATTATCTTTCCCGGCCTTGGGCGCAAGCAACTTTGGAATTAAAATAGCGCGCCAATTCGGCCTAAATATTATACCCCAACGCCCCGCGCTAGTAGGCCTGACCTTTGATAAAGCCCTGCGCGAGCAATTTTTTAAACTGGCCGGAAACACCTTAAACGCCCATATAACGTGCGGGAAACACGATTTTGAAGGATCCCTGCTCTTTACGCACGAGGGAATCAGCGGCCCGGCTGTATTGTCGGCCTCACTCTTTTGGAAGGAAGGGGAAAAAGTAACCGTAGATTTTCTGCCCGGTGAAGATGCACACGCCCTGTTTAGCGCGCAAAAAAATTCCGCGCACACCTTTGCCGCCGCTTTACACGGCAAAATAAGCACTAAAATTGTAAAAGCCTTATTGGGGGAATTAGATGACAAATTGCCCAACGCCTCCCGCGCGGACATAGAAAAGGCCGCCCAGTCCATAAACCGCTTTGTTTGCCTGCCTGCGGGAACAGGCGGATTTTCCAAAGCCGAAGTAACGGCCGGAGGAATTGACGTGCGCGAAATCAATCCGTCCACTTTCGGGGTGCGCCGCGTGCCAGGTTTGTATGCCATAGGCGAATTACTGGACGTAACGGGCCGGCTGGGAGGCTTTAACTTACAATGGGCTTGGAGCAGTGGCTTTTCAGCCGCCAAAGCATTAGAAAAAATGTTTTAATTTCTTCCCGCAACGCGCGCGTGTTTTGCTATAATGTGGGTGTACACTTTGAATAAGGAGCGGTAATAATGGATATCCGCGAACAACAAAATATATTTTCTCTCTTTTTTAATAGTTTTCGCTTACTGAACCGGGCGGGAACTGCTATCTTTGTACTCATATTTTCGGCAATTTTGCTATACGCAATGATAGCGGGGTTGGCAAAGATGGATGTGCCGCTTTTTTTGGTTAAAATAATGATATGGCCGCTTACCATTTTTTTCTCGGCTGTTTTTTTACGGCAGTTAGGTTGCAAAGCGCAAAATGAAGGGGAGTCTATTGCTGCCTCCTGCTCGGCGTCTGTTTTTCCTACCATTTATAGCATTATTTTAATATTGTTACTGAGCGTGGCACTCGTTGCCTTATCAGTTTTAATGGCCGCATCGCGCTCGGCAATTCTCATAACAATCGCATTTTTATTGATTCTTTTTTTGTATTTCCGCTTGTGTTTTGTTCCCGCGGCCATTGTTTTAAGAGAGCAAGGCCCCATTGCTTCCATCATTTACAGTTGGCAGTTAACCGGCCACCGTTGGGGCATCACTTTGGGGATGTTTTTAATTTTATGCTTTGGCCCGTCTTTACTTATTTCCGCCATAATCCGCGCCCTTTATGTGGGGATTCCGCTCTTTTTTGCGGACAGTTTCAATATAACCGCCTTATCTGCCCCTTGGTATATTGCGGGAGCGGTATTATTGGTGTTAATTTTCTTATTTTGGATATTGCTTGCTTGCTTTTATGTGTTAGTATTTTTAAATGTGGACTTTGGTGAAAATCGCGGCTCCTATACGCCGACCCCCGAAGTGCACCTTACCGAAGAACCGACCCAAATTTTTGGAGCGGATAACAATGTTTTGCCGCCCGGAATCGGCAAGCCGGTTACCGAGCAGGACCTGCAAAACCAGGTAGGGGTGCAAGTAACCCACGCAGCCTTTCAATCTGCCGAACCGGAAACAATTAACCAACATTTAGATAAAGTTTACCAACCGCCCAAGAGCGAGGATATCGTTCAATACGCGGATGAAGACCGTATGCCCACCATTTTGTTTGACGACGAAATGGCCAAGCAAATTGAAGCCAACCAGCAAATGTGGTCCAAACAGACCAAGCACGAAAAAACGGACAACCCGGATGACAACCAAACTTCTATCAAAATGTCCAAGTAACGCTTGCGTTTCTTTATCTATCCCCGCTGTACTTGCGGCGGGTTTGTATGTTTTTGTTACGGAAGGAGCCGAATAAACGGCTCTTTCTTTTTATATAAATAAGGAGAACTCCCACAAATGTCAACCCTGCTTGAAATTTTAAACTTACTCGGCGGCCTGGCCGTATTCTTATTCGGTATGAAAATAATGAGCGACGGCCTGCAAAAGGTATCTGGCGATAAAATGCGCCAACTATTGGGTATCGCCACCACAAACCGCTTCGCGGCCACAACCTGCGGGGCCTTGGTAACCAGTATTATCCAATCGTCCAGCGCCACTACGGTAATGGTTGTCGGCTTTGCCAGCGCGGGTTTATTAAACCTGTACCAATCCTTAGGCGTTATCTTTGGGGCCAATATCGGTACCACAATGACGGCCTGGATTGTCAGTTTGTTCGGCTTTAAAATGCAAATTTCGCTCTTTGCCTTGCCCGTTATTGCTATTGGCTTTTTTGCCCAGTTTATTCCTAAATTTGCCATTGTCCGCCGCATTGGGGAAACATTAGTCGGGTTTGGGCTTCTCTTTTTGGGATTGGACCTGATGAAGAACGCTATCCCGGCCGATTTTGCACAAAATCCGCAGGTGGTGGCTTGGATTTCCCGCTTCCGCCCGGATAATTTATTTAATTTACTTACCCTTATTTTCAGCGGTACCATTTTAACTGTTATTCTCCAATCGTCCAGTGCCGTTATGGCAATGACACTCACCTGCGCCGCCGCCGGAATTATTGACTTTCAAACCTCGTGCGCGTTAGTATTGGGGGAAAATATCGGCACCACTATTACCGCCAATTTGGCCGCTATCGGTGCCAGCAAAACCGCCAAACGCGCCGCCCTCGGACACTTTTTATTTAACATTATCGGGGTATTCTGGGTCGTGTGCATTTTTAAACACTTTGTCAACTTGATAGATTGGCTTGTGCCCGGTTCCCCTTATACCCAAGATCCTGAACAATTAACCGCGGTGTTGCCTTACCACATTTCCGCGTTCCACACCGTATTCAATGTAATCAATACAATTTTAATGTTGCCGTTGCTTAAACAACTGGCGCAATTAACCTATCTTATTATCCCAAAATCTAAACGCGAGGATAAAAAGGAACACGAACTCATCTTCTTATCCACCCGCTTTACTAACACGCCGGAACTGGCCTTAATCGCCGTGCGCAAAGAAGTGGAACGTATGATGAGTTTTGTAACCAAGATGACGGATAAACTGATTCACGCCGTAAAAATTGATGACGACAAAATGTTCACCCGCCTGATTGATGACGTAAAAGCGGCCGAAAAAACGACTGACGTATTGGAGCATAAAATCAATATTTACTTAACCGCGCTGACGCACGGGAACTTATCCCGCCAGGCGGTAGCGCAGGCGTTCTCGCTCTTTGATGTGTTAAACAGCATTGAACATATGGGCGATTGCGGCGAAAAGATTGCCCGCATTTTGGAAAAATTCCACGATAAACAACCGTTTACCGAAGCCGATATTGATGATTTGGAAGAAATCGCCAAACTGACAAAGAACATCACCAAACGGACCCGCCGAATTTTGGTGGATATCCAGCAGCCCACCAGACAATGGCACCTGCAAGCGGAAAAAACTTTTGACGAAGCCCTCCAAGATGAGGAAAAATTAAACTCCTTGCGCAAACGCTTTCTGCACGATTTGCGCGAACGCATCAACGCGGGCCAAAGTTCCACCCCGGACGCCATTACCGCCTATGCCGATATTTTAAATAATTTTGAAAGAATCGGCGACTATGCGCTGCGCGTAAACGAAAACATTTTGGGTATGCGCGCCGAGGAGCGGGCAATGAACGATACTCCGGCCGCTGTGCAAAAATGACAGAGGGAAAAATGAAATTCAGCCCATTAGCGGTATTTAAAGATTTTGCCAGTTTCTTTCCTATGCTATGGGCTGTTTTACGCGGTAAATACAAAATGCCTTGGGCCACGCTTTTCTGGGCGCTGTTGTGTTTGGTATATATGATTTCGCCCATTGACCTGTTGCCCGACGTACTTCCCGTTTTAGGCATTACGGATGACGGAGCCTTTGTCCTTTTGGTACTGGCTATGCTTCATAAAGATTTAGAAGGCTTCCGCCGTTCCCGCACCAAACAGGAAAATGTGATAGAAGCCGAAATCGTCTCCGACGATACGCACCCGCAGAAATAACCCTTTTGCGCGCTTGCCGGACAAAAAATAAAAGAAATACAATATAGATATGAAAAAATTATTCAAATTACTTGTAAAAATTGCGGTCGTATGCGTAATTTTGCTGGCGGCGGGGTTAGTGGCCCTGCGCATAATGTTCCCGCCGGAAAAATTAAAAACAATGGCCGTGGATTATGCAAAAAACAATTTGCAACGGGAAATTTCCTTTGACAAAATTTCCTTTAACGTCATCGGGGTAACGCTGGATAACTTTGCCTTGTCCGAAAACACCTCCTTTCAAAACGGCACTTTTGTTAAAGCCGATAAGTTGGTAGTCAAATTGGCCTTAATGCCGCTACTTAAAAAGCGGGTGGAAATTGCCACCGTATCGGTGGACGGGCTGGACGTAAACGTCATTAAAAACAAAAACGGCTCCTTTAACTTTGACACCCTCATCCCGGCTTCGGACTCCGCCGCTACGTCCGCTGATAACAATAAAAATGACAGTTCCGGCCTGTCCTTTGTTCTGTTGGCGGACAGAATCGTACTCAATAATTGCAACTTTACTTATAAAGATTTGCAAACGGGTATGGACGCTTCGGTCAACAAATTACAGGTGGAAATCCGCGAGTTTGATTTGGATAGTCCCTTTGACATAAAAATCAAATTTACGACTGAATATTCTGCCGCCGGGCTGAATATGACGGTGCCTGTCAGCATTTCCTTGCGCACATTTCTGGCCAATTTAAATCTGCCCGAAGCGTATGTTACCGTCAATGATATTTCCGCCACTTACAAAACGGTAAAATTGCAATTAAAGGGCGGTATCAAAAACTTTGAAGCCCCGCAGGCCGACCTGTCGGGTACGTTAAGCGGTATTAGCAACACGACGGTTGCCGAAATTCTGCCGGACTTGCCGCAATTCTCGCTCCCGGTTATCCATATGGCGGTAAAGGCTGCGGCCGATTTGGAAAAATCTACTGCGGTTATTTCGCAAGCCAAACTCTCGGTAATGGACAGCGCGTTCTCGTTAGCCGGCACTGCCGGTTGGGCGGGGGCGGCCCCCACTTATTCCGTTCAGGCGGACCTTTCTACCAATCTGGGTCAAATCGTTCAAATGACCGATACGGTGGCAGACTTTCAACCCGGCGGGCTGATTACGGGCGCGTTTAAAGCCACTGACAAAAATGACGGTCAAGATATCAGCGGCCAAATCATATTAAAGAACGTAAGCGCAATGTATGCCCCTTTTACGGTAAAAGACTTGAACGGCACCGTCAAAATCGTCTCCATTAATGATATTGCCTGTCCGTCGCTTACCGGTCTGTTAAACGGAGAAAAATTTAGTTCCTCGTTCTCGTATAAAAACATTAAAGATGTACTGAATATTGTTTTTAATGCGGAACTGGATAAATTTACCTTAAAGGAATTTCCTTCCTATGCCACTGCCGAAACAGAAAATGACACGGCCACCTCTTCCGGCAACAAAACAGCCGGGCCTGAACTTTTAATGAACATTAAAAGCAACATTAAAGTCGGCCCTATCAGCGTGCCGTATTTCCGCGCGGACGGTTTTACCTTAAACGCCAACTTAACAGGCGTAAGCGAAACAATGAAAAAGGCTAACGGACAGGTTTTCTTTGTACTGCAACCCGGTGCGATTACGGATATTGATTCGTTTGTAAAAGGGAATAAATACGTTAAAATTTTGCTCCTGCCTATTACATTGGTACGAAATGTGGCAGGCAAGTTAAATGTGGATATTTTCCCGGCGGAGGCTAACGCGCAAAAAGGCGAAATTACCTTTACCAACGGCGAGGGGATTTATACCTTTACAAGCGGTGTTATGCAAGTGGATAAGACGACCTTTGCGTCCAAACTGACAAACATTAACGGAAGCGGCAATATCAATTTCCATACGCAGGCATTGGATATGAAAGTATCCGCCACCGTACTTACATCGCAAACTCCTGTTGTCATCAAAATCGGCGGAACAATGGATAACCCCTCCGGCAAATTAGATGTATTAAACACCGTAGGCTCCGTACTTGGCGGTATTTTAAATTACAAAACGCCCGGCAAGGTTGCCGCCAGCACGGCAAGTACCGCCGGAAACGTGGCCACCGGAGCCGTTAAAACCACGGGTCAAGTGGCGCAAACCGGAGTGGATACCGCCAAAAATGTTATCAAAGGTATCGGCGGCCTGTTTAAAAAGAAAAACACCGCAGACGCTGACTCCGCCAAATAAGCCAACAACTTCTTTACCGGCCCCGGCGCAAACCGGGGCTTTTTTATGCCCAAGTAGCCGACGGCCAGACAAATATCATATAATAAGATATATATGGGAAAACTCCTCTTATTTTTGACTAACCTCATTTTTCCTTTGGCCGCATTGGGTGTGGCACTGGGCTTTTTGTGCTCACCGCGGCGCGGCCTTTTAAAACACTTATACCAAGAATTAAAAGAACGCTTTGGCCTTGAAAAAGAGGGGGAAATACCCCAAGGGGCTTTATGGCTCCATTGTGCAAGTGTGGGGGAAGTAATGTCTATGAAAGAGGTTATCTCCCGCCTAAAAAAGTTTTATAAAAAAGAGGTTATCGTAACCACCACCACCGAAGCGGGAAAAGAAACGGCCTTAAAAAACCCCGACATTACCCAAGCCTTTTTGGCCCCGCTGGATTTTTATCCGTCCTGTAAGCGCTTTATCCGCTTGGCAAAACCGCACCGTCTGTTTGTGGTAGAGCGGGAAATTTGGCCCAATATGCTGGCGGCCGCCCACCAAGCGGGTGTGCCTGCGGCTATTATTAACGGGCGCATTTCTGCCAAATCAGCACGCGCGTATTCTTTTATCAAACCGCTTTTTAAAGAAATTTTTTCCACGCTTTCATTTGCCGCCTTACAAACGCAAGAGGCCGCTTGTCATTACGAGAAATTGGGTATGGATAAAACTAAAATATTTGTCTGCGGAAATGTAAAGTATGACACCTTAAACGATAACCCCGGCAAAGTGGGCGAAGTAGAAAAAATGCTGACGGAATTGGGGTGGAACGGACGTAAAATTTTGGTATTGGGCAGCACGCACCCGGCAGAAGAAACTATGCTCTTCCGCGCGGCACCGGATATTATTAAAACAGGGGCTAAAATTATTTTTGCACCGCGCCACTTGGAACGTAAACCGGAAATAGAAACCGCTCTGCGCCAAAGCGGCCTGCATTACGGATTTATCAGCACTGGGAAATTTGATAAAAACACCGATATTCTTTGCGCTGATGTAATGGGTCTGCTGCAATCTCTCTATGCCTGCGCTTCGCTTACTTTTGTGGGCGGCTCGGTCGTACCGAGGGGAGCGCATAACCTGTTAGAACCGGCGATTTTATCTAAAACCGTTTTGTTCGGCCGCTATTTTTACAATGCCCCCTTAACCGCCCAGTCTTTATTGGAAAGCGGCGGGGGAGTGTTGGTAAACGAGACCAATTTTAAAGAAACGGTGCTGCGGTTGCTGGCTGACCCGGCACAACTGGAAAATATGTCCGAAAAAGCGCGGAAAACGGCGCTTAGTTTTAAAGGAGCAACCAACCGTATAATGGAAGTGGTAAATAATTATGAACGAAAATAACCCGAATATTTTAGTTGTGCGTCTTTCTTCGCTGGGGGATATTGTTTTGTCCTCTCCGGTATATAAGAATATCAAGGCCCAATGGCCCAACGCGCGCATTACACTAATGGTAAAGCCGCAGTTTGCCCAAGTGCTCGCCGGACACCCGGATATTGACGAAATTATGGTCGCCAAAAAGGGGTTATGGGCCAATATCCGCCAAATCCGCGCGGGGCATTTTACGCACTATTTGGACCTTCACGCTACCTTAAAAAGTATTTTGATGGGCTTTTTCAGCCGTATTCCGCACCGCGTCCGCTACGACAAGAACTCCGTAGCGCGCCGTATGTTTGTAAAATTCCACAAAACTTCCCCGGTACTTGAAAAACACACCTTGGAAAAATACTTGGAAGCACTTAAACCGTGGGGCATTGAAATCAAATATAAAGAACCTAAACTGGGAGATTGGGCGTATGAAGATGCTAATCTGGCCGGTAAAAAAGTAAATAAAATCGGTATTTTCCAAACCTCGTTCATTGGTGACAGCGTACTGACGACTCCGCTTATCCAAAAGACGGCTAAACTCTTTCCCGAGGCTAAAATCGTGGTGATTACCCGCCCGCAGACGGAAGATATTTTTAGACCAATGAAAGAGGTTTCCGAGATTATTTTAAACGATAAACGCGGCTGGAATAAAATCGTCGGTGTGTGGAAAACGGCTAAGGCTATTAAAGCCTCCGGCATTGATATCCTGCTCGTGCCGCACCGCAGTTTTAGAAGTGCGCTCATCGCTTGGCTTTCCCGTGTGCCCGTGCGCATTGGATTTACGTCCAGCGAGGGGTGGTTTTTATACACTAAAACGGTACCGTTCTCTTGGATGATTCACGATGCGGAGCGCAATTTGTCGCTCTTGCAAGGCATTGTAAAGGAAAAATTCAAGGCCGAAAAACTCAATATGCGCTATGCGCCGTCTGCCGAGGAAAATGTCGCCCGCCTGATGAAAGATTTTAATTTAGAAGGCAAAACGCTTGTCGGTATCCACGCAGGGAGTGCCTGGCCGACAAAATGCTGGCCGATGGAATATTTTGTGCAACTTATCAGCCGCCTGCAAACAGAACTGGGTGTACAGGCCGTACTCGTAGGAGGGGGGAATAAAGATGCAGACCTCGGCGAAAAAATCTGCCAACTTTCCCAAGGGCACGCCGCCAACTTATGCGGCAAAACCAGTTTGGCTGATTTAATGGCTTTAATGAAGCACTTTAAACTCTTTATTACCAATGACTCCGGCCCGATGCACATTGCCACCGCCTTTGACGTGCCGACCTTGGCTATCTTTGGGCCGACCACACGCGAACTGGGCTTCTTCCCATATGGGGAAGGACACCGCGTAGTAGAGGTAAAAGATTTGCCTTGTCGCCCGTGTGCGTTGCACGGGGGGAAAAAATGTCCCTTGGGTCATTTTAAATGTATGCGGGATATTTTGCCGGACCGCGTATTTGAAAACGCCAAGGAAATGCTGGCGGAACATCACAATATCCCTGTTCCACACGAAGAATTACACAAATAGGCCTGTGAAAAAACCCCGCTTAAAAAGCGGGGTTTTTCTTGCACGGGAAAAAGTTAAAAATCATCCTCGGGTTTTTCGTCCAAGGCCTCACGGGTGGCCGCAAACAATTTTTTAATCTCCGGCAGTTTTTCCAGCGGCAGCCAAATGCCCTTTTTGGTAAAGCCCACATCCTCCTGCCATTGGCGCAAATCCAGCCCGCGGCGCCCCTTAAAGGTGCCGACAGAAGCCACAATGCAAATGCCCGGGCGTTTGGCAAACTTCCCAATCGTGCCGTCTTTTACCGCTTTAATATCATCAGGCAGAGCCTCTATCAGAGGGTCCAAGGCGCGCAGGATTTCCGGCGTCATAGTTACGCCGTCGCGAGTGGCCCCGCTGAAAGAATCTGTCAGCAGATACCGCCGCACAGACACATAGCGATACCCCCGGTAGGCATCAATACTAAAACGGACCTCCTCGTTATTTTCCAGCGGCAACGTGCCAATATCCCTAAGTAAAGTAAAACTGCTTTCGCTCATAAAATGCTCCCTGTAAAAAGCCTGTAACTATTCCCGTAAAATATGATAAGATTACTTATAACTATATTCTATTGCTTGGTTATCATAAAATCAAGCAGTTTTTGTAGCATCATTTAAAGATTTTTTAGTTGTAAAGGAACTTATGAATAATACTCCCTCGTTGGTTGGACAAGAAATTTCCGGTTGCGAAATTTTAAACAAAGTCGCCGAAGGCGGTATGGGTGCCGTTTATAAAGCACGCCACAAAGCCTTAAATCGCATTGTTTGCGTAAAAATTTTAAGCCCGGCCTTGGCTAATGATAAAAAGGCGGTGGAACTCTTTTTAACCGAGGCGCGCGCTATTGCGGAACTGGACCACCCAAACATTGTAAACGTATATAACGTAGGCAAGGAAAAAGGGTATTACTTTATTGTGATGTCTTATATTGAAGGCCAAACCCTTTCTATGATGCTAAAACGCAATAAGGTACTGCCTATCGGGATTATCTTGGATTTATTTGAAGGGGTCTTGCAAGGCTTATCCGCCGCACACGAAAAGGGAATTATTCACCGGGATATCAAGCCTTCCAACATTTTAATTAACCCGCAAATGCAGCCCAAGGTGGTGGACTTCGGTATCGCCAAAAAGGTGGATAAAAGCAAAGGCTCCACTAAAACAACCGAACTGGCCGGAACAGCGTATTTTATCGCGCCCGAACAGGCCTTAGGCAAGGATTTAGATACCCGCGCGGACCTCTATTCCGTAGGGGCCAGTATGTATTATGTGTTGACGGGGCAATTTCCGTACAATGGGAAAAACACCATTGACATCATCCAAAAACACATCAACGACCCGGTTCCCAATCCTGCCAAAATCCGTAAAGATATGCCGGGCTGGTTGGCGCTTGCGGTGCAAAAACTGATGAGCAAAAACCCGGACGACCGCTTTCAAACTGCCAAAGAAACCTATTTGTATTTCCAAAAAATGCGTGCCGAAGACCAACTGCGTGTAAAGATGGGCAACTCCGGCCGCGCGATTGATTTGGGCGAAGAAGGCCCGTTAAAAATAGCCAAAGAGGAACTGCCTACTACGCAAAGCATTACCAAGGCCCGCGCACAGGAAGTCGCCGCACGGCCCAAAACAACCTCTTCGGCCCGCCTGCCGTCGCTTATGCCCAGTATAAACGCCGCGGCGGATATTCCGAATACTCCTAAGGTTCCCCAAAGAGAACCCGCCCCGCAAATGTTGGCGGCACAGGACGTAAAACCCGTCAATGTATTTGTGCCTGCCAAACAGGTGCGCAAGCCGCGTGCCGCAGACCAAGGGTTAGATATAAAAGGAACCGCAACGGATATGGTTAAATTTATCCTCTTTGTGCCGCTCTTTATGGCATTTGCGGCGGGGATTATTTACGTCTTTTATTCTTTGGGTAAAATCTGCTCCGTACATACAGACTTAACAGCAGGATTTTTATCCAACCTGATACACCCCTTCTTTACCGCTCAGTACGAGCCAAACCAAGCCATGATGACGGGTGTAGCGGTCATTACCCTACTGCTCATCTTTGCCTCGTCTGCGTTAAAGGCTTTTTCGCGCTCTACCACGCTGTTAATAGCGTTGGCGGCAGTGTCGTATATGACGGGCTTATTCACGCCCGAAGCGGCCTTTATGGACTTATCCCAAGTCGGGCAATACCTCTTTACGCCGGAATATTACCTGTGCTACTTGGTACTGGCGGCCGCGTGGGGGCTTTCGCTCTGCTGGCGCATTAACCGAACCATAGGCCAAGGCGTTCTGGGTACGGCCCTGCTCATTTTTTCTATGAGCACCGCATTTTTGGCGGCGCATTTGTCTATTCCGCCAGCCAGCCAAAATATTACTGTACAGGTTATTTTTTATGCGGCACTATTCTGTGGCTTCTTATCGGCCTATTACCTCCTTGCCAGGCGGGAAAACAGCATTATCTTCCCGTTTGTGCTAATGGTGCTCGGCATTGGCGGAATGTGGGTATATGCGGTGTCCGGTCTGACGGTAACAACCAATAATACCTTAACCGCGTTAACCGATCATATCAAGGTGGCGGGAAATGGCAACACCGAATCCAATGCCCGTATGGAAAAACTGGTAGGTATTAAAACGCAACGCCAGACCTTTGCCGAACTTGATCACACTAACGAACTTTCCGGAAAGAACGCAGAGGAAACCTATACGTTCCTGGAAACCCGCATCAACCGTGTGGTACCCGGCGTGTTTGACGAGCAATCAATGCCGTTGTTTATCCATTTCTTGCAGCAATATTACCACGGCGGAGAAAACAAAATGGACCTCTCTGTATGGGATTATGCCATCAGTTTGCCGCTCTACAACTTCAACCGAAACGCGCAAGATAACAACGCTTACGGTTTCCTGATTTTGCTGTTATATATATTCGGCACGCTTTCGTGTGTGGGAACCCTTTTGTTTAAGGAGGAGTTATGAGCAGTTTTGACATAGAATTTGCTGCCGTAACCGACATTGGTAAAATTCGTGAAAAAAACGAAGACAATGTGCTCATCTCTTCCGACTTGGGGCTTGGTGTTGTAGCCGACGGTATGGGGGGGCACAGCGCGGGTGAAATTGCCAGCAACATTGCCGTTTCGGTACTGGCGGAAACTATCCGCAAGATAAACACGAACCAACTCAAAATTCCAGAGAACTTTCTTCCTAAATTAGACCTGACCGAACGCAAACTGTTAATGGCCGCCAATTTGGCTAATGCCGCTATTTATTCTACGGCGCAATCTTCCGATATTTACCGTATGATGGGCACCACCTTAACAGGCATACTCTTTGACGGAGATTTTGCAACCGCCGTACACGTGGGCGATTCGCGCCTTTACTTGTTTAGAGATAAAAAGATTGTCCAAATCACCACGGACCACTCTTTGGCAATGGAACACGTCCGCCGCGGTCTTTTAACCCGTGCAGAAGCCGACCACTCTAAAATCCAAAACGTTCTCACCCGCGCTATGGGCATTAAAAAGAACATTGAATTTGACCTGTTAAAATTCCCTGTTAAAATCGGCGATACGCTTTTGCTCTGTTCGGACGGTCTGTATAAGGGGCTTTCCGAAAACGATATGGGCGATATTCTGCGCAAGGGTAACCAGTTACCAATTGTTAAATTATGCAAGCAATTAGTGCGGGTATCTAACGATAAAGACGGGCAGGATAATATTTCTGCGGTACTTATCAAAATTCTTCCGGCTCACAAACCGACCTTTAAACAAAGGCTCAAAACTTTCTTTTCCAGAAAGTAATTTCCGCCTGAAAAAGCCTTATTTTAGCAACCCCTTTATTAGCACTCTAATAAGGGGGTTGACAATTTTAAACAGAAATGCTAAATTAGCATTAAGCCAAAGTGAGTGCTAACAACCTCACGGGCGTTATATTTGCAATATCTTCATAAGGAGTGAGTGAAAATGGCAGAAGTAAAAATTAAACCGTTGGGCGACCGTGTTATCGTAAAGCCCATTGAAAGAGAAACGATGAAAGGGGGAATCATCATTCCTGACACCGCCAAGGAAAAACCGATGGAAGGCGAAGTTTTGGCCGTCGGCGCAGGTAAATTAAATGAAAAAGGCGAACGCGCCCCGATGGATGTTAAAAAAGGTGACCGCGTGCTGTATGGCAAATATTCCGGCACCGAAGTAAAATTGGAAGATGAAACGTATTTAATCATCCACCAAGACGAAATCTTGGGTATTTTAGGGTAATAGGGGGAAATAAATAGTATGGCTAAACAAATTATGTATGGCGACGACGCCCGCGCCAAAATGAAATCGGGTATTGAAAAAGTTGCAAACGCTGTAAAAGTTACGCTCGGCCCCAAGGGCAGAAGCGTAGTATTGGAAAAGAAATTCGGCTCTCCTCTTATTATTGATGACGGTGTAACCATCGCCAAAGATATTGAATTGGAAGATAAATTTGAAAATATGGGCGCGCAGTTAATCCGCGAAGTTGCCTCTAAAACTAACGACGTCGCCGGCGACGGGACCACTACCGCCACCGTACTCGCCAACGCGATGCTGACCGAAGGGATTAAAAACATTACCGCCGGTGCCAACCCGACCCTCGTCAAAAAGGGTATTGAAATGGCCGTAGAAGCCACCAAAGCGGAACTGTCCAAAATGCACAAACCCGTAAAGACCAAAGAAGAAAAAGCCCAAATCGCTACCATTTCTTCCAACGACCGCGAAATCGGTAATATGATTGCCGAAGCGATTGAAAAAGTCGGCGCGGAAGGCGTAATTACCGTAGAAGAAGGCAAAACCGCCACCACCCAACTGGATATTGTGGAAGGTATGCAGTTTGACCGCGGCTACATTTCTCCTTACTTTGTAACCGATTCCGAACGGATGGAATGCGTATTGGAAAACCCGTATATCATTATTACGGATAAAAAGATTTCCTCTATGAACGAACTCTTGCCGGTTTTGGAAAAAATCGTACAAAGCGGCAAACAGTTCCTCATCATTGCCGAAGATGTGGACGGCGAAGCGTTGGCTACCTTGGTAGTGAACAAACTCCGCGGTACCTTGAAAGGCTGCGCGGTCAAAGCCCCCGGCTTTGGCGACAGACGCAAAGAAATGCTGGAAGATATCGCCATTTTGACGGGCGGTGAAGTGCTCAGCGAAGAACGCGGCATTAAGTTGGACAAAGCCGAACTCGCTATGCTCGGCCAATGCGCCCGCGTAGTAGTGGATAAAGAAAACACTACTATCGTCAGCGGTAAAGGCAGCAAAGAAGCCATCGCGGCACGTGCCGAACAAATCCGCAAACAGATTGAAAACTCCAAGAGCGAATACGACAAAGAAAAACTCCAAGAACGCTTGGCTAAACTTTCCGGCGGTGTAGCCGTTATCAGCGTAGGGGCTGCAACGGAAACCGAATTGAAAGCCAAAAAAGCCAAAGTGGAAGATGCCAAAAACGCGACCAAAGCCGGCGTGGAAGAAGGCCTTGTGCCCGGCGGCGGTGTGGCGTTGGCCCGCAGCCAAAGCGCTTTGGAATCTTTGAAAGCCGACAATGACGATATCCGCACGGGTATCAATATTGTAAAAAAAGCCTTGACGGCTCCCTTGAAACAAATTGCCGCCAACGCAGGTTTAGACGGTGCCGTAGTGGTGGATAAGGTGCTTAGTATGAAAGGCGCCGCTGACGGCTACGATGCCGAAAACAACACATACTGCGACCTCTTGAAAGCGGGCGTAGTGGACCCGGCAAAAGTGGTCCGCACCGCGCTTGAAAATGCGGCCTCTATCACCGGCACGGTACTTTTGACCGAAGCCCTGGTGGCAGATGCCCCCGAAAAAGAAGGCGCTCACGCCCCCGCGATGCCCGGTATGGGCGGAATGGGCGGTATGATGTAATTTAACAGCCTGTACACTGACCGGGGTACTTTAAGTGCCCCGGTTTTTTTATGTTAGCGGGCTAAAATGGGAGCGGGCTACGCTATTTTTTAGGTCCTTTGGCCCTGGGGGAAAGTAGGTCTTTTGGGAACTGGAAAAAATTTAAATAGTTGTATAAAATATATATAAAGAATCATTTAGGAGGATGTATGAAGAAACTTTTAGCAGTTGCTTTAATGCTCGGCGTATTAACCGCGGTGGTTTCGGCACAACCGTATAAACCTGCCGTAAATTCCACTTTTCCCCAATGGGTTCAACGCAATCAAAAGATTTTGTCGTATTTGGATTGGAAAAAAGCAACCGACAAACAAGCCGCCCGCAATCAGGCCGCCGCTAAAAAGGCTTACAACTCTATCCCGGCCAAAGCCAGAGCGCAGGCTAAAATTTCCTGGACTAACTATTATCAAAATCTTCGCACCAATAATACGGAAGTTTGGACCGAAAGTTATACTTGCAGCGTAATTTTAATGGATTACAATGAAAAAAACGGCTTGGGTACGGTCAATGTGGCGTTTAAAAACGACTGCTTTAAAGATATGCAAAAAAACGCCTTGCAAGACTGGTTTACCTTCCGCATTAACTTATATAAATTTGATGCGCCCAACCAAGAAGAAAGTTTTGAATATGAATACAACAACAATGGCGACGGTGCCGTAAGCAAAAATTTAAAGGCGTTCAAACACATTAAAATCGCCAATACCGATTATTACCAGTTTGCTATGCCGGTGCGCACTCCTGCCTTAAAAAACGGCTTCAAAGCACTCTTCCCAACGCACAAAAGTTTTATCACCGCGGAGAAAGCCGCACTGGCATTAAAATTACTGCCGAAACACTCCGCCATCTCAACGTATGAACAAAGATAACATCTTTATCTTTGGTATAGAAAAAATAATTTAAAAATATCCCTGGCTGATGCCGGGGATATTTTTTTGGTCCTATATGCGTCTAGGCCCTTTGACCCTGGAAATTTGATACTAAAAATCATATGATTAATAAAGAAGGATATTTTCAACACGAGGAAAACCTATGAAAAAATTATTAGTTTTACTGTTGGCTTTTTGCGGTTGTGCGGCTGTTTTAAATGCACAAACCCCAAATGTCTCCCAAAAACTTAACACCGCACTGAAAAAGAAATTAGCGGCATCTTCTTCTACCAATGCCCACGAAAAGGGTGTTATTATGATTAAAATGACGGTAGAAGCGCGCTTTACCGACGTGTACGCAAACAATGATCCCATTGTTAAAGAATGTCCCGCCGTCCGCATTGCCCCCAATACACTGTTGGCTTCCCGTGCGTGCATTGATTTAAGCGGAAAAGGCGAACACATTAAATATATGGGTGCGGGCGAAGCCCCCGAAGTTACCATCCAAAACGTACAACGCTGGATTTCTAATGTACGCGTGGCAGGGGTAACAATCCAGCCCAAAGATTTCCGCCAAAATGACAAATTACTGCTTATTGCCATTGACGGCACCAACGCCAAGTTAAAAGCCGCCGTTGAAAAATTGCCGATTTCTGACCTGTTTGTTGCGAAAAATGCAAAAAGATTGCAAGATACGTTTCCGGAAATGATTCTTAACCGCGACGATATGGTTTTCAGCAGCCGTGAGTGCGCAGAGGTGGACATCGTAAATGTCTGCACGGGCACGCAATGCTTTCAAGTCTGCTGGAAAGTTATTGACGGCGATACCGGGGATCCGGTCTTTGGCAGAAACCCCGACAAAAGCAATTTGGACTTTTTGTTAGGTTTTAACGCAACGAACTCCAAAAAAGACAAACGCAAATCTGGACGTTGGTATCATTTCTTGACACAAGGTTCATTGAATTTCTTAAAAACTAGTTTGCCCTCTACGGAATGGAATTACGTTGCTTCTCACGTTAAAGACGAAAGAATCTACAAATAAAGTTGTTTTTAATCAAAAACTTTAAACACCCGCTAATTTAGCGGGTGTTTTTCATTTATATTACCCATTTTTGCCCGATATTTTATAGAATAAAAGTAACTTAAAAAAGGGGGAAAATATGGCTAATAATCCTATGTTTAACGAAGCCGCTTTTGAACACGCGCAAGAATCTGCCCGTGCCGTGCAGCCAATGACGCTGCAAGGCACTATTAACAAAACCTTCTGCCTGCTGTTTTTATGTGTGGTGGGAGCAATGTTTACTTGGACAAACCCGCAAATTTCCGGTTTGGCAATGGGCCTATCTGCCATTGGTGCGTTTGTGCTGGCGATGGTAACATTCTTTAAACCGTCTATATCGGCCTTTACCGCGCCAATTTACGCATTGTTGGAGGGGGTCTTGCTGGGAGCAATTTCCGCCCAATACAATGCCCAATTTAAAGGCATTGTGTTTAATGCCGTGGCGATTACATTTCTCGTGTTTTTTGCGATGCTTTTTATCTACCGCACAAAAATTATTAAAGTATCAAGAGGGCTGATGATTGGCATTTTTTCGGCTACGCTTGCTATTTGTGTGTTATATATCGGTTCGTTTATTTTATCGCTTTTTGGCGTAAGCACGGCTTATTTAACGTCTAACTCGCCGTTGTCTATCGGCATTAGCGTAGTGGTGTGCATTGTGGCGGCCTTAAACTTTTTACTGGATTTTCATTTCATTGACGAAATGACCTCCCGCTTTGCCGCACCTAAATATATGGAGTGGTACGCCGCGTTTAGTTTAATGGTTACGCTCGTTTGGCTGTATATTGAAATTTTACAGTTACTGGCCAAATCGCAAAAACGCTAATCGTGCCGGAACCGTCCAAATTTTGTAAAATTAAAGAGTAAAGAAACCCCGCTGTCAGGGCGGGGGGAATTATTAAAGGAGCCAAAAGAAACTATGAATTTTGACAGCATCAAAAAAATTCAGGATATGGACCTGAAAAATAAAAAAGTATTGGTGCGCGTGGATTACAACGTACCCTTGAAAGACGGTAAAGTAGATAACAATAAACGTATCGTCGCTACCGAAAAAACCATCAAATATTTGCTTGAAAACAACTGCCGCATCGTGTTAATTGCCCACTTGGGCCGCCCGAAAGGCAAGGTAGTACCGGAATTTAGTTTGGCTCCCGTGGCCGCCGAAGTGGAAAAATTGTTCGGTGTACCGGTGCATTTCGCCAAAGATTGCGTAGGCCCGGAAGCCGATAAAGTAGTAGCCGAAACCAAAAACGGCGAAATCGCCCTTTTGGAAAACCTCCGCTACCACCCCGAAGAAGAAAAGAACGATGCCGAATTTGCCAAACAGTTGGCTAAACACGGTGAAATCTTTGTACAGGAAGCCTTTGGTACGGTTCACCGCGCCCACGCTTCCACCAGCGCCATTGCGGACTATTTGCCCGGCTGCGCGGGTTTCCTCGTACAGAAAGAAGTGGAATTTTTAGGTAAAGCCCTTGAAAACCCTGCCCGCCCGTTTGCGGCTGTGGTCGGCGGTGCCAAAGTATCCGATAAAATTATGCTCCTCAACAATTTGATGGACAAAGTAAACGTCCTCGTTATCGGCGGCGGTATGGCTTATACCTTCCTCAAAGTGCAGGGGCACGAAATTGGCAAATCTTTGTTTGATGCCGAAAAAGAAAACGAAGCCAAAGCCGTTTTGGCCAAAGCCCAAGAAAAAGGCGTTAAAATCTTGCTGCCCGTGGACCACGTTTGCGGTAAAGAATTTGCCGAAACCACCGAACCCGTATCCGTGGAAGATATCAATATTCCGGCTGATTTAATGGGCTTGGATATTGGGCCGAAAACGATTGCCTTGTTCCGCGAAGAATTGCTCAAATGCAAAACGATTTTCTGGAACGGCCCGATGGGCGTTTTTGAATTCCCGAATTTCGCCAAAGGCAGTTTTGCCGTGGCCCAGGCGATGATTGATGCCACCAAAGCCGGTGCGACCACCATTATCGGCGGCGGCGACAGCGTTAACGTGCTTAAAAAAGGCAAATTTAACCAAAAAGAACTTTCCCACGTTTCCACCGGCGGTGGTGCCAGTATGGAATTTGTGGAAGGTAAGGAACTGCCTGGATTGGTGGCGTTAGCCAAATAAGCCGGGCAAGTCTTTTTGTCCAACAGGAACAAAATCAACACAAACCGGGCCTGCTGTTTAGGCCCGGTCTATTTTTGCCAAAAAGGAACTGCCCGGATTAGTGGCGTTAGCCAAATAAGCCGGCAAGACTTTGCCAACTGAAAAAACTATCTACACAAACCGGGCCTGTTGTTTAGGCCCGGTCTATTTTTGCCAAAAAGGAACTGCCCGGATTGGTGGCGTTAGCCAAATAAGCCGGCAAGACTTTTTGCCAACTGAAAAAACTAGCTACACAAAAGAGGGGCTGTTGTTTAAGCCAGGTTTTAGCAAAAAGTTATAAGGACCGCGGGCACAAGTCGCCTCGTTGACCCTCGGCGCTCACGGCCCCGCCTCGCCATACTCGCCTTTCGGATTTCAGCCTCAAACTCGTATAAGGCTCCGGCTTTCTCGTCCCTACGCAGGCAAAGCGGTTTGCCTGCTCCATGCGTATAAATTAAAAAAACCGGACTTTCGTCCGGTTTTTAAATTTATTGCGCAGAGAGGGACTCGAACCCTCAAGCCTTGCGGCATGCGCCCCTCAAACGCACGCGTATACCAATTCCGCCACCTGCGCGAAAATCTTACTAATGAGGGTTTTAAAGAACATCTTTGCGACTACATATATATTTTACTAAAAAAATATGCACCGCGCAACTAAAATCACCGCCGAAAAAGGCGACAACCTAATTATTTGCCGGGTACCGCCGGGGCTGTAGCCGCCGGAACTTTTACCGAGTCCAATACCGAGACGGACGATTTTTTGTTGGAAGCAATCGTCAGCACGACGGAGGTGCACATCAAAATAAGGGCCAAAATAGCAGTAAATTTGTTAATAGCATTAAAGGCAGTAGGGCTGGCAAATAAGTTATCCGCTCCCGACGCGCCGAAAATACCCGCGGCGGAACCTTTGCCACTCTGCAAGAGGACGAGTAAAATCAAAAGAATACAAACAATAAAGTGCAAAATCAAGGTTAAGGTGTACATTTGTAAATCTCCTATAAAAAATAACACTTTTATTATACAATTTTTTTTTATTTTTAGCAGAAGTTCTTGGAGTTGTAAAAATAGGATATTTCTATTAGAATATAAATAGCCATATTTAAAGGAGGACCTTATGAACAAAGGGTTTACATTAATTGAACTGTTGGTTGTCGTTTTAATTATCGGTATTTTGGCATCGGTTGCGTTGCCGCAATACCAAAAAGCGGTAATGAAAGCGCGCTTGATGAAATGGATTCCTGTGGTGCGCAACATTGCCGATAATGTGGCGGTGTGCAAACTGGCAACGGGCAATAAACTGTGCACATTGGATGAAATGGGTATTGAAATAAAGGATAAAAACGGTAATATCATTACCACAGGTGGAGATAATACAATGTTAGATGAGTTCTTTTATTTCAAGCGCGAAGGCGATGCCTGGTATGCGGTAGGCACTTATCCCTATGCGGGGGAGTATATGATTCAGTTACTGGCAAGAGCAAACGGGGAGTTTAGAGTTCGCGCCAATTCCAACCACCCTAAGGGATATAAACTAGTTAGAAGTATGTGGAGCGATTGTCAGCAAGATGGCGGTTGGGTATATTGCCACTAATATTTAAGTTGTTTTAGACACCCCGGGATATTCAATATCCCGGGGTTTTTAGCATATTCTTACGGCAGTTCGTACATACGGTAACCCCAATTTGTCGCCACATAACGCCCCTGCATAACGCGCTCGCAAAAATCGCCCGGTTTGGCCGTATAATTGCTGCCCGTCCATTCCCAGCAATACATTTTGTCCGCACTCACCCCAGTTGCCACCGTATTCGGGTGCACATAAGTAAACCCGCCGCATTTATAGGGCCCTTTTAAAAACATAGAAGAAGATAAAAAGTGTCTGCTGCCCCAATTATTATTTACAATCAGTTCATAAGTATCATTTCCGCGGCTGTCCTGTGTGGCTAAACCGCATTGGGAAGACCTCCCGTGATTGGGTAAGTTAATGTCCAAATCCACTTCGTCAAACTGATGCGGATAATCGTTAGCGGCCAAATAAAAGGCTTCTTGCGCCGTCGCCAATGTACGCGTACTCGTCCGCAGTTCCGCCGCCCGGCTCTTCCAAACCGCCTTTTCGTATTGCGGTACAGCCACCGCCGCCAAAATACCGATAATTAAAACCACCACTAATAACTCAATAAGCGTAAAGCCGCCTAATCGGCCCGTAAACAAATTTTTCACACGACACCTCATTTTTGATAAATTTTACTACAACTCAAAATTTATCAAAAAAAAAAACAATAACAACCCTTTTAAAAAACGGCAGCCAACAAAACCAAAATTCAATATCTAAAATGGTATAATATAGTATCTTAATTTCCGTCGGAGTCTTACAAAAATGAAACCTTTACTGGCCGCCTGGGTCTGCTGGGCCATTGTGGGCCTTTCTCCCGTAGCGGGAAAATTTGCCGTAGGGGTAATCAGCCCCGCCTTGCTCGTGTTTTTAGGCACGCTTATCGGTGTACTTTATTTCACCCCGTGGATTACAAAAAACCACAAATGGGGAGAACTCTTAGCCAAAGAAACTTTATGGAAATTCCTGTTTATCGGCACCTTTGGCACGGCCCTGCCGTTTACCATTTCGCTTATCGCACTCCACTACACTACGCCGGGCAACGCGGCTATTTTACAGCAGAGCGAACTCTTTTATTCCCTTTTATTTGCCTGTATTTTTCTGCGCGAATTTCCCAGCCGCCAGCAACTGGCCGGAAGCGCATTAATTGTACTGGGTGTGCTGATTATCCTTATGAAAGAGCAATACACCCCGCGTTGGACGGGCGATTTGCTGATTGTCGGCAGTACCTGGATGTTGCAGGCCGGCTCCACCTTAGCCAAAAAACTTCCTAAAACGTTGGACCACCGCGTAATTGGTATGGCGCGCAATCTGTTTGCCCTGCCTGCGCTTGTGGTCATTTTGGCAGTTATGTGGATGATGAAGGAATCCTTTGTATTAAAACCCAATGTGCAAATGTTTTCCGTTTTAGCCTATACGGGTATTTTAAAATACGGCCTTGCGATGGTGGTATGGTACAAGGCTATCCGCGCACTTGATTTAAGCAAAGTAACCGCAATTTATCTTTCTTACCCCGTACTGGCACTGCTGATTTCCGCCTTGGTCGGGTTTGAAAACATTACCCTCCACCAAGTAATCGGCCTTACCGTAACGTGTGCGGGGGCATATTGGGTCAGCCTTACTGTTAAAAAAGAGGGCCATTAACCCTATAAATTAGGTAAAATATAATATATGTTTAATGTATCCCCGGTAGCCGCCATTTGGCTGGCTTGGTTTTTTGTTGCATCTAATGTCGTGGTAACCAAATTTGCCACGCCCTATGCGGCTTCGGCCTTGTATATGCTGGTCAGTTGTGTGGCGGCAACGGTGCTTTTTTTGCCGTATCTGCTCAAAACAGGCGGGCATAAAGTATTATTTAAAAAGGGTGTTTGGCAACAATGTTTGCTAATGGCTACCTTCGGCACGGCCTTGCCAATGACGATTTTTATGTTGGCCCTGAATTACACCACACCGACAAATGCCGCCGTTTTAAACCAGTTTGAAATGGTCTATTCCCTCATTATGGCTTACTTTTTACTGGGGGAAAAACCGACCGGCAAGCAGTTTTTCGGCTCTGCGCTCATCATTTTCGGTGTCGGCATTTTGCTGTGGCATACCGGGATGTCAGTCCAATTAAAGGGCGATTTGCTGATTTTGGGCAGTTTGTGGATGTTCCAATTAAGCCATATTTTCGCAAAAAAACTGCCCGCCGATATGCCGCCCGCGTTAATTGCGGCGGCGCGCGCTATTTTTGCTATTCCGGCGCTCGCGCTGCTGACGGGTGTGCTATGGGCCATACAGGGGCCGCAGTTGTTTGTTACGTCCTCGGGTATTTTGTGGGGGACCTTGGCGTTTAGCGCGGTGTGCAATTATTTTATCGGCAATACGTTTTGGTACACGGCTATCCGTAATATGCACTTGGGCAAGGCAACGGCGATTATTTTGTCTTACCCGGTGTTGACGTTTATTTTGTCCGTTTTGCTTAAACAGGATACAATTACGATTTACAAAGTGCTGGGTATGGTGCTTGCTATGACGGGCGCCTATATCGTTACCGGCATTATCAAAGGAGAAAAGAAATGAAAAAACTCGTTTTATTTGACTTGGACGGCACGCTCGTAAACGCGGGCGGTGCGGGACGCACCTCTTTGCGCAAAGCCATTAAGGAACTCTACGGAGTGGAGCCGGAGTTTGACCACAGTTTAATTTCGGGCCGGACGGATTTAGATAATTTCTCCATTGTCTATTCCCTTATCAAAAAAGGCAAAAAACCTACTGCCGCCGAAATGAAAAAAATGAAAGCCAAATATTTGGAAATTTTGCCTACCGAAGTACACGCCGTCGTCCGTTGCAAAAAATACGATTTAGTACCCGGTGTGGAAAAATTTTTAAAGATGCTCGCCAAGGATAAAGATGTTATCTTGGGGTTGGGAACCGGCAACTTGGAAGAAGGCGCCAAAATCAAATTGGAACCCAGCAAATTAGCCTCTTATTTTACCGTGGGCGGATACGGCGAAGACGGCCAAACCCGCGAAGAAATGCTCCAAGCGGCCGTTAAACGCGCTGAAAAGAAATTCAAAACTAAATTGGAACCCGACCAAGTGTACGTCATCGGCGATACGCACCGCGATATTTGCGCCGCCAAGAACTGCGGTTTCCATAGCGCGGTGCTGACCAACGGATTTGGAGATGCGCAAAAAATCCAACGCGCCGCCGCCGAACTGGAAACCAAAGATTTTAACGACCTTACCACGTTCTGCGTGTGGCTCGGTTTAAAAACCGACCCGAAGGGAGTAAAACGCGGCAGTTACATTATGCCCGCCAGCGCGATTGAACACGTTTTTTTCAGCCGCACAGGCATTGACGAAGACCGCCTGAAAATGCTGCGCATTAAAAAATATTCCGACCTTGAATCCGGAACCATTATGTAAGGGCGACCTATGGAATGGTACACCGCCGCTGACAGATTTACAGAAGCATTAGCCTCCCCGGACCCGACCCCGGGAGGGGGGGCTGCCGCCGCTATGGCGGGCGCGATGGGTTGTGCGCTTGCGATAATGGCGGTAGGCACGACGCTTAAACGCAAAGCCACGCCCGAAGATATCCGCCCAAAACTTACCCAAAGTTTAAAACGCTTGGCCGCCTTTAAAACGGAACTGAAATCTTATGTTCAAAAAGACGGAGAAGCATACGCCGCTTATTTAACCGCTAAAAAACTGCCCAAAGAAGCACCCGAAAGAGAGCAAGCCGTACAAGATGCCCTCTTGTTTGCGGCACGCGTTCCGGCCTCGGCGGCGAGTGCGGCACTGCATTGTTTAAAAGAAGTGGAAACCATTAAAGGCAATATTGCCGAAATTATTTTGTCGGACATTGCCTGTGCGCGCCATTTATTGCAAGCCTGCATTAAATGTTCGGTAGAGAGCATACAGGCCAACCTGGCATTTATCAAAAATGAAGACCGGGTAAACGAATTAAATAAGCAGATAACCACCTTGTTGAAAGCCTGCTGAAAGGATACGTTATGAGCGAAAAAGCCAACAAAAGAAGCGGTATGCTGGGTACTATTTACAATATGCTACCCGGTATTGATGACGACTATGCCGCCAAACTCGTCTATACGCTGGAAAACAAAAAATCACTGCCCCGCTTGCAGCAGGACATTGCCGATATTGCCGCCCAGTTAAGTTCCGATTCGCCAATGACGGATACGACGATTGCCAAAATTTTGTTGGACGAAATCACTATTCCGGCGGCCTTACGCCAACTGCGTATTTACAACAACGCAACTTCTATGACCGAACTTTGCGCCGCGTTGGAAACACCCGCCAAAGATACGGCTAAACTGCTGGAAGTGTATTCCTCTTTTTCCTCGCGTAAGTATTTTGACGAGGAATTTGCCGCCGCCTTGAAAGATGTGCAAGACTCCGATTTAAAAGACGAGGAAAAAGCCCAGCACGCCGTAAATAAACTTTTAGAACAGGCCAACGCGGTTTTGCAAAATTCGCCCAAAACCACCCGCCAGAATAAAAAAGATATTTTTAAAATGGCAGACAAATACCATTTAACCGTTAAATTAACAGCGGAGTTGCAACTCCTATATACGCAGCCGGCCAGCATTTTATTTAAACCGGAATTTGACCGTCTGCACAAACAGTTGCTCGCCATCAATCCGGACGGTCCGCTCTGCGCTTCTCTGGCGGCCCACACAATGCTCTGCCAAATTACACCCAAAGATGCACAAGATGTTGCCGAGTTATCCAAACGGTTAAACGGGCAATTATTAGAAGAAGATTTGCTGATTATCGCTTGCCGTTATTTAAAGGTAAAATCCCCGCGCGATATTGCCGCCACCTTTGAGGCCGTACTTAAAAAGTTGCCGCACGTTTCCAGCCCCGAAGAAAATCTGGGCCTTGCCGTGCGCGTACTTTTGGACGGTACCGCCGACAGTTTTGACAAAGCCTGCCGCCAAGCCTCTTTGGTGCGGGAAAAGGAAATTTTGCGCCAAAATTTGGCCAAAAAAGATTTATACAGCGGCTACGAATACGACCTGGCAGACCGCTTCGCCGGGAAAAAGACCTTCGTCCAGTTGGAACGCGAAATGGCTGATTTGCTAAAAGCCTTGCCCCATTGTTCCGACGAAAAAGACAACAAGGAACTTGCCTGCAAGGTGCTTTTGGGCACTATGAGCCAAGAAGAAGCCGCCAAACAGGCACAGTACCTGCGCGATATCAAAGCCAAAACTATCACGCAAGGTCTTGCACCGGAACTGATGAAAAGTTACCTCGGCACAAAACCCGCCGAAGAATTGCTCCAATTTTTTGATAAGTCGCTCGCGCCGTTTACCTTTTGGAAATCAGACCGGGAAAAACATATGTTCGCCCTGCGTACTTTGGTGGGGGAATTAAACGGCACTTACAACCGCCGTATTTCTCTATTTATATTGGAAATGTTGGAAAACGGCTCGTCGGTGGAACTCTTAACGGATATGTTAAGTAACATCCAACAGCGCAAAACTAGCCGTGCGGAATTAGAGGAACTGTTGGAAAGTTACAAACAGGCACGGGCCGCGTCAAAATAAAAAGATAAAAAAATACTGTTAAATTGTGCGATAATTTGCTATGCTTTTATCGTACCGTGTTATATTTATTTTATATAGGGTGATTACACAATGAGATATTGGGTCTATATCAATGATAAAGTAGAAGGTCCTTACGACGAGAATAAACTGGTAACGCTTAACGGCTTTACCCCTGATACGCTGATTTGCGCAGAAAATGCCGCTTCCGGCGGAAGCCAAGAGTGGGTAAAGGCTTCCAGCGTGTTTGAATTTGACGCCGTTACCGAGCCACAGCCGGCTCAAACGCCTGCGGCTGCCGAAACGGCCACAACTGCCGCGGCTACTGCCACCGCCGCACCTGCGGACGGACAAATTGCCATCTTACTGGAAAAGTTGGAACAATTAACCACCCAAATTACAGGGTTGCAATCCAAACTGGACAATGTACAATCCAAATTGGACGAAGCGATCGCCACGCAAAACGCCCGCAATTTTGAAACCAGCGACCACCCGGCCTATATTCCGCCGCAAGACGACGGGCGCGCAAACACCATCACCCTTACGCGCAAACCGATAGAAGAAGAACATTTAGAATCGGACTCCATTGAAAACACGGAAAACTTAGTTTCCCAAGCGGAAAATATTGTCGCGGCGGCCAACAAAGAGGAAAAACCGCTTGATATGTTGGGCCCCGTGGACTTGGGCGAAACCAAGCACGACACCCCGACCGAAGTATCCTTGGGTTCAAAAGCCGAAGAAGCCGTGGTACTCCGCTCCGCCTTGGATTCCTTATACGGTCAAAAACCGGTTCAGACCCAGGAAGAAAAAGAAAGCACTTTCCAAGATTTGCTGACTCCTCAGCAAGCCAAAATGTTAGCTGACCAAGCCGATGCTAACAAAAAAGTCCAAGAGGAAACTACCAAAGAAGTTTCCGGCCTTACCGCCGGGACCGTAGAAACAGCCCCCAAAGCGGACGAAGCCGCCAAAGAGGCGTTCCTGTCTGAAATCGGCGCCGCCCCCAAAGAAGACGTTTTAGACCAGGTTATTAAAGAAAAAGAAGAAGAAAAGAAAGAAAACACCTTTAAAATGGCCGCTGCGGCTGCTGCTGGTGCGGTAGCCGGCTTGGCCGCCGCCGAAGGGCTTAAACAAAAAGAGGAACAGCCCGCACAAGGCTTTGAAACGGTAGAACAAGCCGCCGCAGAACCTTTGCCGGAAAATAAAACATTAGATTTTACCAACGAAGAGCCCGCTCTCTCTATCGCGGCAGATAAAGAAGAACCTGCCAAGGAAGAGCCTGTGCTTCCGGCCAACCAGTTGCCAGCGGATATGCCTGCTGACACTCCGGCGCAACAACCGAAAGAACAGCCCGCTGCGGCCCCTGCGTTTAACGGCGATTTGCCGTCCTTAAATGAAGCAGGAGTAAAACCTGCTACACAAACGGAAGATACCGACGAAAAAGAAGAAACGATGCAGGAACTTGTGCCTGGTGCCAAGGCCGAAAAACCCGAAGGTGTACTGATTACCGACGACGACTTGAACGAAGCCTTTGCCGAGAGAGATAACCAACCCGAGCAATCGGTAGAACAGATGTTTGGCTTGGATAACCAACAAGCCCAAACAGAAACCCCTGCGGCACAAGAAGAACCGGTCCAAGATAATTCAGCGTCGCAGGAAGTACCGCAATTTAGCGACCAGACAGCGGATAAGCCTCTCCCGGTGGGCAACCCCAATGATTTGACCGAAATTGAACTTAAAGAAGGTTCTACCTATTTGATTTCGGACTTTGTTCCTCCGGCCCAGGCTTCTAACGAACTGCCTAAGGAACTGACGAATTTAAACACCAAAAAACAGGAACAAGATACTAGTGAGGGCAAAACCGAATTGCAGGAAATGGTGGCCCCGCTCAAACAGACCGAAAAAGAGGCCGAACCTGCCGCCGACGCGCCGAAAGACGTTACGGTTTCCCAAGTGATTTTGGAAAACACCATTAAAACCAAACGCGGTGCGAAACTGGACATCAAAACGGTGCCTATGGTACCGGAACCGGCCCAAACGGAACGATTGCATTTTGAAGGATTAGATGACGACATCAACACCCAGCACGACATAAAAAATGCTGATGTGAAGTCTTCCGGCAGTATGACAAAGGCCGTCGTGGGTATCCTGATTACTCTGTTGTTGGCTGCGCTTATTTATGTAATGCTCGCGTTTATGAACTTAATCCCGGCACAGTTTAACCTGTTGGCTGATAAGCACCAGCCGGCACAAACGGTAACGCAAAGCGCCGAAATGGACGAAATGTTGGGCAATCAGCCCCAACAACCCGCCCCTGTAACGGCTGCCCAACCTGCCCCGAATCCGCTTGATACGGTATTAAACGAGGTAAAAAACTACCGCTTGATGAACGGCTATACGTTACAACAGTTTATTGAAGCCAAGCACCCGGCTGCCAAAAACTTAATTACCTGGGATATTTCCACGGCCGTGGACCCGGACAATTATTCCATTTTGGTAAAAGTTCCGCCGGAGAATCCGCAGAGTTTCAAAATCTCTTACCGCTTTAATTACAATGCGGTAAGCCAAGCATTGGACCCGACAATTTCCGACGCTAAAAACCTGTTAGATTCCGCCAACCAAGGTACTATGCCCGCCCAACAACAGGCGGCCCAGCCGTACCAAGGCGCAAAATAAGTAACATTTAAAAGAAAAGTACCCCTGCTGTTAAGGCGGGGGTATTTTTTTATGTACTTTTTATAGTTTTCGGCAGACTAAAAAGGGGGATTTTCTCCATCAAAAAGCCCCGGAAAAATATCCCCGGGGCTGTACAATCAAAAGCACTACAAGTTATCTGGCCGCATCCTTAATCACGCTTTCTAATATGTGAAAGGCCTTTTCCGCCCAATTCATACTCACCCACTCATACGGACCGTGCGGATTTTCGTAACCCGCAAAAATATTAGGCGTAGGCAAGCCGCGCAAGGAAAGTTGGGAGCCGTCAGTCCCGCCGCGCGCCTGCGTCAGGCGGTAGGAAACCTGATTTTCCTTTAAGGCTTTTTCCAACAACTCCATAGATTGCGGATTTTTCTTTAAAATTTCACGCATATTGCGGTATTGTTCTTTAAATTCAATCTCAATTTTGGCCGCGGGATATTTTTTTCTTTTTTCTTCCACAAGAGCGCACAAGTCTTTTTTAAACTGCTCAAATTTAGCCAAATCGTGTTCGCGGACGATACCTTGCACGCAAGCGGTATCCAAGGCCCCGGTAATGTCTTTAAACAGTACAAATCCGTCCTCGCCGTCCGTGGTTTCGGGCAATTTATCTTCCGGCCAGGAAGAAATAATATCCGCCGCAATGCGCACCGGGTTTGCCATAAAACCCTTGGCGGAACCGGGGTGGCAGGACTTACCTGTAATGTTAATGGTTACGGTATCGGCATTAAAATTGCCGCAGTCAATGTCGCCCAAGGTCGCACCGTCAATGGTATAGGCAAAGTCAGCCGCAAATTTCTTTACATCAAAATAGGCAATGCCCGTGCCGGTTTCTTCGTCAATGGTAAAGGCGGCCTTTACCGGGCCGTGCTTAATTTCGGGATGTTGCAGCAGATATTCACCCAAGGACATAATGACAGCAATTCCCATTTTATCGTCTCCGCCAAGCAAAGAATTGCCGTCTGCGGTAATAATAGTATCACCCTTGCAAAGTTTCAAATTAGGGGCTGTTTCTGGCGATAAAAACATCTTTTTATCTGCATTGATGGTCAGCGTACCGCCGTCATAATTTTCGTGGATAACGGGGCGGATGTTGGCGCCGTTATAATCGCACACCGTATCCATATGGGCAAAAAGGCCAATCGTGGGGGCCTTTTTATCGGTATTAGCCGGGATAAGCCCGGTTACAAAGCCGTATTCGTCCACCTCTACCTCGGAAAACCCGATTTTACGCATTTCGTCAGCCAGTTTATGTGCAAAGGAAATCTGGCTAGACGTGGTGGGGGTTACGTTGCTGGTGGGGTCGCTAGTGGTCTCCACTGCAATATAACGGGCAAAGCGGTTGTAAATGATTTGTTGCAAAGGATTCATAAAATTCTCCATAAAAGGGTTAATTTATTATACAATTTATTATCTTGTAATTTGGGAGGATTAAGTGAAGAAACTCTTTTTATTTATTTTTTGCGCGGGTATGCTCGCCGCGTGCGCCTCGGTAAAGGAAGCGCAAAATGTAGCCAACTGCCAGTTCGCCTTAAAAAGTGTGGAACTGACGGATTACAATTTAACCTCGTTCGGCTTTGATGTGGTGGTAGCCATTACCAACCCCAATAAAACCGAAGCCGCCACGGTGAAACGCTTTGAAGGCGTATTAACTGCCAACGACGATAAAATGGCCGATGTTACGCTAAAAGACGTGCGCATTGAACCGCGCGCCACCAAGAACGCCAAGGCCAAAATCACGGTGCCGATGTCTGCCTTTAACAGCAAGTTACTGGGGCTTATCAGTATGGGCAGCGGTACATTGGACTATCATTTAACGGGCACGATGTATTTTGACGGCCCGCTGGGAACGGAAATTCCGGTGCCTGTGGATATCGGCCGTTACGGCAGTTACAATATTACGGATTAAGAGGATTTTGTAAGAAGGACCCGGGGAGGAATATCCCCGGTAAAAATTTATCTGTTTTTGGAACCGTATGCAGAATACGGAGAGCCGCTGAAAAACGGCACAGAAACGCTCCAAAAACAGCCGATTAAAGAGTGAAGCAAGCGGCCTAATTACCCGCGCGTTTCACTCTTAGTGTTTGCCGCCCGAAAGGGTGGCAAACCACGGCTGTTATATACTTGGGTTAGCGTTTCTGGCTCAAATATAGCAGCCGTTTTTTTTGCGTAAATTTTCCAAAAGCAGTTTAAAAAAGGAGAAACTTATGCAAAACAAAAATTCCGGCTTCACGCTGATAGAATTATTAGTGGTGGTACTGATTATCGGAATTTTAGCCGCCGTCGCCTTACCGCAGTATGAAACCGCCGTTTTAAAGGCCCGCTTGGCCCGCTTAATGCCCAATGTACGCACTATCAAAAATGCCGTAGAGGCTAATTATATGGCTACGGGTACTTACACACAAGATTTGGAATCGCTGGATGTGGGGGGAATAAACGGGTGCAATTACAATACGGCAGGGCATATGCATTGCAACGATTACTGGGTGGATATCTCTTCGGGCGTAATCAGCAGGGCCGGAAGCGCGGTAGTAGGGTTTGCTGGGAAATACGGTACTAGCAATATTCCGCTGGCATACGCAATGTATTATGATAATTCAGCCTACCCCGGGCGCATTGAGTGCTGGGCACACGCCACCAATGCGGCGGCTGTATCGGCCTGCAAAAGTATGGGGGGGACACCCGCCGAGCAAAATCTATCCCACTCCCAGCCTGGTGAAATGGGTACTCCTATGGATATTTTTATTTTGCAACAGTAATGAAAACCCCCGGTAAAAATGTTTGCCGGGGGTTTCTCATATCTTTTATCTGACAATTTTTATTACATCAAAATCAGCCGTAACACCCACGCCGATAAAAATGCCATACAAAGTGTTAAGGCAATCACTCTAAATGTGTCCTTCCAACCGCTTTCGCGCAACATTACAAAGAACGTCGCCACGCACGGCAAGTACATCGCCATAAACACGCACGACACCACCAACTCAGCCGGCGGCAGGTTAAACGGCTGTAACAAAGCGATAGACACGTCTTTACGCAGGCAGCCCAAAATCAGCAAAGGCGTCGTGTCCGCAGGCAGACCCAAAATATGCTCCACCGGGTAACGCGCAATCTGGGCTATCCAATTCGTCAACCCGGAAAGTTGCATTAAATCTACAAACAGCACGCCCACCAAAATAAGCGGCAGGGCATCCCCCAAATATTCCTTCATACGAATCCACAACTTGCGCAGTAAAGGCCGCCATTGGGGAATCTGCCAAGAGGGAATTTCCATAAACAATTCGGGCGTTTCGCCTTTCATCAGTTTGTTTAAAATCGTACCCGCCAAAATACCGTTTACAAACAGGGCGAAAAATACAATCAGCATATATTTTAAGCCGTAGGGGGACAAAATGGAAATAATCATCGCGGTTTGGGAAATGCACGGCGCCAACACCAAAATAAGCGCCAAGGCAATAATGCGCTCACGGCGGGTTTCCAACACGCGGATACCCATTACCGCAGGCACCTTACAACCAAAGCCCAACATAATAGGCAACGAACCGTATCCGTGCAAGCCTACCTTGTGGAGCAGGGAGTCCAAAAGTACAGCCAGGCGCGGCAGATAGCCCAAATCGCCTAAAAATCCCAACAGCGCATAAAACGCCAACACATAGGACATTACGTCTATCAGCGCAATATGCAAACCGTCGGTCAGCACGCCGAAATAGTTTTCGCCGCCATCGCCAAGCAACAGCATCCCCAAAGCATTGTCTTTTATCCCGCCGAAAATATGCTCCAAGAACGGAACATAATAATTTTCATACAGCGGGTCTAGAAGATTGATGAGGTGCTCTCCCACAAAGCGGACCAAAAAGAACGATACAACCAACACACACAAGGCTATCGGCAGACCCGTTACGGGTGTGGTCGCCCAACCCTGCAAATGCTCCCAAAAAGAAGCGTGCTTGTGTTTAACCGTTTGCACTTTTTGTATGATACGGCCGATAACGTGCCATTTTTCTTCCGGGTCGGCGGGAATATTCAAAGTGCTCAAAACAGATTCGTGCGAGGCAATTTTTGCCGCCTGATAGGAAAGTTCTTTTAAGCCCTCACCCGTCGTAGCGACAGTCGGAATAACCGGGATACCCAGTTGCTTTTCCAATTCCTTTACATTAATTTGAATCCCTTTGCGCACCGCCTCGTCGTATTTATTTAAAAGCAAAATGACGGGCTTTTTAAGTTGCATAATTTCCAACAGAAAATACAGGTTGCGCTCCAAGTGCGAAGCATCCGCCACGCACACAATAAAGTCGTACTCCAATTCCTTAAACAAATTATGCTTTTTCCCTTCCAAAGTCCATTCTTCTTCCAAACGGTAAAGACCGGGGATATCAATAATATCGTAAGAATCGCCGTCAAATACGGTTTGCCCGTAGTTCAGGCCAACCGTCGTACCGGGGAAATTGGAGGAAATAATACCAATACCTGTCAAACGCGAGAAGATAAGGCTCTTGCCCACGTTGGGGTTTCCGGCTAAAAGAAAAGTATTCTTTTTGGCAGTAACGATAATTTTTTTAGCAGTTTCGCGGCCGAGAGCCACCTCGGTACCGGAAACGCTGACAACCACCGGGCTGGACCCGGGTTTGCGGGTAATAAATTGTCCACGGACAAGCCCCATAGCCGCCAATTTTTCGGCCATTTTAGCATCCGTTTGAATATCTTTAATTTTCGCGGTGTTGCCCGGTTTTAAAGAGTGTAAAGTGCGAGAAGTTTCTTTTTCCATAAAAGTTAGTTTTTCCTTACTTTTATATTTTACCAAAACCATTCTGTTAATACAAGAGGACCGCGCCGACGGACTGGGGGCAGCCCATACCCGCCGCCAAACAATTTTGGTATAATTTATATACAAACTTAACCTAATAGGAGACTTATTTTATGGCTTATAAAGTAAACCCGGATGTTTGCATTAACTGCGGTGCTTGCGAATCTTCTTGCCCCGTAGCCGCTATTAGCGAAGTGGACGGCAAAAGAAGCATTGATGCTTCTAAATGCATTGAATGCGGTTCTTGCGCCGGCACCTGCCCGGTGAGCGCAATCGCTCTGTAAGAGCGACCGCGAACAGGGCAGCATTGCTCCCGCCGTCCGCAGGACCCCGGTGAGCGTAATCGCTCTGTAATTTAGTTGCATAGACCACTTGTGTTTTAAAAGCCCGCACTTTTACGAGTGCGGGTTTTTATATTAAGAAATTTTCGCTTGTAGTTGTTCTGCGGGTCTTGCCCGTTGGGGAGTGCGTATAATGCGGAGGAGTATTTTTATTTGTTTGAGCCTGTAAGGCGAGTTGTAAAAATACCCGCCGTTACTGCCTTTTATGAGTATTGACCCGCCACTCTTTTTCTTGTGCAAGAAAAAGAACAAGATATTTTTGCTTGGTTTTTCTGTTTAGAAAACCAAAAATAAAGAGCCGGGGGATGTGCCCGGCCCTTTTGTTCAGAACCGTTCGGGGGGTAAATCGAAGGGTTCTGGGGGATAAATCCGTCGGCCTTTACCGGCCTTTATACTAACTATAATACAACCTAGTTAAAAAAAATGCAAGCCCTATATCAAAAATTTAGAATTATTTAAACATAATTCTTTCAGATTACAAAAAAGCCCCACCACAAAAAATTTAAAACTTTTCCCGCCGCATTGGTTATAATATAATTGGAGGGAGAATACTTATATGAAAAAACTAGGACTCATTTTTGTCTTCACACTAGCCGTCAGTCCGCTTGTGGCGCAAAACGCCGACAGCCAAGACGACTACTACACAGGGTATGAAGGCGTAGTGTTGGGCGAACGCGCTCCGCGTTCTGCCACAGATGCCATTGCCCAACAAGCCACGCAAATCCCCGGCGACATTTACCGCGGAACCTTGTTTGGCGCCGAACAAAAGAAATACGAGGGCGACACGTTAGGCAATCGCCCGCGCGCCAAGACCAAATATGTGTATGATACATCTTTGGTGCGTGCCGTAAAAATCAGTGATGTGGACCGCGTGCGTACATTAATGTATGCTAACGTAAACGTAAATGAAAAAAACTACGCGGGTATCACTCCGCTCACGATTGCCGCCGAAAAAGGCAATATGGAAATTATCAAAATGCTGGTGGAGGACGGGAAAGCCGTCGTCAATGACGCGTCCAGTTACGGTGTAACACCGATTATTTCCGCCGCGGCCGCCGGCAATACGGATGTGGTAGCCTACTTGGTTAAACACGGTGCCGACGTAACCGCCAAGGACGATTTGGGCAAAACCGCCCTCATTTATGCCTCGGGTACAGATAACTCCAAATTAATTTCCAACTTAATCGCACTTGATAACACGGCCGTCAATCTGCCGGATAACTCGGGCAATACGCCACTTATTTACGCGGCGCAAAAGGGACTTGTTAATAATATTAAAGTCCTCTTGGCGCACGGTGCTATGGTAAACTACCGCAACCCAGCCACAGGCCTTTCCGCCCTGTCCGCCGCCGCGGCCGAAGGGCACAGCGATACCGTCCGCCTGCTCATCCGCTCGGGTAAGGCCGATGTAAATATTGCAGACCTTTCCGGTCGCACGCCGATTTTTTACGCCGTAGAACAAGGGCAAACCGACACCTTGCGCAATTTACTTTCCTTAGGCGCGGATGTAAACGCCAAGGACAATAACGGTGTAACCGCATTAATGCGTGCCTCTTCTAAAAAACAGCAAGAGTGCTTGAACGTACTCCTCAAACAAAAGAATATTAACGTCAACGAAAAGGATTTTCAAGACCGCACCGCTATCGTTTATAGCGTTTACGCTACGGACGTGGCCCCCGCGCAGGCGCTGTTAAAGGCGGGTGCGGACATCAATTCGCGCGACCGAGACAACAACACCCCGCTTTTAGCGGCTATCAAGGCCAAAAACGACAAAGCGGCCCTGCTCCTTATCCAACAAGGGGCCGAAGTCAGCGCCGCTAATAACAACGGCGACAACGCCTTCACGCTTACCGAGCAATATCTGCCGAACTCTTTAACGTCCAATGTACTGGGCGTTAAAAAGGCTGAGGTGGTTCAGCAAGCCTTGCAAATTCAGGCACAGAAACAAGCCGAAGTACAAGAACTGGAAAACCAACTCGCGCAAGATGAAGCCCGCGTTCAACAGATAAAAGAGGAAGAATTGGCCCAAGCCAAGGCCGCCCAAGAAGCCAAAGCCGCCGAGGTCCGCGCGCAAGTAGAGCAAGAATACCAAAACGACCCGGAATTAGAACGCTTGCAAAAACAGTTAGAAGAAGCCAGAGCGCAAAAAGAAGCGGCTATGGAAGATGAAATTAACCGCCGCTTATCCGCTGCTGACACGCAAGTAACCGAGGCCGCCAACGCGGTTAAGGCGCAGGGTGATAGTGCTGTACAAAAAGCACAAGACACCGCTTCCGCCGCCGAGGCCAAGGCCAAAGCCGATGCTGCCAAGGCACGCGCAACGGTTAATCAGGCCAAGGCAAAAACAACCGCCAACAGAAATACGGCCAAACGCCGCGCTGCGCAAGGCCGCAGAAAAGCGTCCGCCCGCAAAACGGCTGTAAAAAATTCCGCCGCCAAAACCAAGGCTGCTGCCAAGGCAACGGTGGAGGCCGCCACGGTCAAACCGCAAGAAGTAAAGATGGCGGATGTGCTGTAAAAAGTTTTAGATATGTGAAACTCCCTAGGCTTATGCCCAGGGAGTTTTTTTGTGTCTAAAAAACCCCGCTAAAAAGCGGGGGGAAAATCGGCAGGTAAAGGCTATTATTTTGGTTGCGCTTTGCACCAAGTTAAAAAGGCCTGCCACTTTTGGTGCAAGTTTTTTGCATCTTTCCCAGACAGGTTCGGCAAAAAGGAACAACTTTCCCCGTTTGTGCTGACTTGTAAGGACTCCTGTAAATAATCAGCAGCCAAATGCGCCGCACCCAAGGCTGTGCTTTCGCTTTCGCCGCGCAACACCAACGGCAACTGCAATAAACCGGCCTGAAACTGCATTAAATAATTTAAATGAGTAAGTCCGCCCGATACCGCCACCGGCCCGCTAACAGGCACCTTATTGGCCCGCAAGTAGGCCACAATATCCGCCAGCAAAAACGCAATTCCACGCACCGTTCCGGCCACCCAATCGGCCTTTTGCGTAAGGGGGGATAACCCCGCCACCACAGGTGACAAAGAAAAATCCCAATACGGCGCACCCAAGCCGCCCAAGGCCGGCAAAAACCATACAGGATTTTGCGAAAGAGCGCACAAACTATCTATTTTTTTAGCATCAAAAGAAATCCCCTGCGCACCCAACCATTGGAACGCGCTTCCCGCCGCATTGACGGGGGCTTCCAACAAATAATCGCTTTTTGGGGTTTTGCAAGAAGCAGAAAGGGAAGTTAATAACCCCGGCAGGCAAATATTTTTGCGGCCCGCATTATGCAGCAAGAACGCGCCCGTACCATAATTGATAAGCGTTTGCCCGTCCTTTAAACGGTTCCAAGCGGCGGCCTGTTGGTCTCCGACACACACGCAAAGAGGAATTTTTACCTGTTCAAATTCATACATTCCGTAATCTGCCGCACTCGGGCGGATTTCCGGCAAAGTTTCAGGCTCAACCCCAAAAGCCTTGCACAAGTCCGCGCTCCAAGTTTGCGTGCGGATATCCCATAACAGCATACGTTGGGCAAGTGTGGGGTCTGCGGCAAAGGTTTTACCGCCCGTTAAATGCCAAATAAAGTAAGAGGCCACTGGCCCGATAAGCAAATTGTTTTCGCCCAACGCTTGTTTTACCGGCGGGCAATTTTTAAGGCACCAGGCAATTTTAGGCGCGGAAAAATACGGCGTTTTATATAAGCCTGTTATCGTGTGAACTTCCGCCTGGCTGACGGGTGCGTTTTCCGCTTCCGCCGCCGCGCGGCCGTCCTCCCAGGTGAGCACCGGGGCCAACGGCTCGCCCGTTTTCCTATGCCACAACACAACAGTAGAGCGTTGGCAGGATACGGATATACTGCGGACATTTTGCGCGCCGACTTGCGTTAAAAGAGAATTTAAAACATTTTTTTGTGCGCGCAGGAGTTCGTTCCCGTCATAAAAAGAAAGACCGTTTTGGGGGCGTTTTGGCGCAAGAATCAGGCTTTTGCGCGCGAGGACTTCTCCGCTTTGGTTAAAGGCCAAAGCCCGGCAGGAGGATGTGCCCAAATCCAGCGCAACAAAAAGTTTCCCGCTCATTTTCCGGCCCCTGTTTCTTGTGGCTTATACCAACGGTTTTCTTTCAAAAGCGTATAGGCTGCCTTGTCCAAGGACAAGAGCGTTTCCTCTGCTTTTTCGGTATCCATACCGGGAGTAGCGGATAAAATTTTCCCGCCGCTATGGCGCATTTCTCCGTCTTGCGTAATAAGCCCGAGATTTACACCCTCCGATACCAGCGCCACGCGTTTAAAAGAAGTATCAAACATATCCCGCCCAAAGGCCGTATAAGCGGGCGTAAGGCCCGTCAAATGGTAGAGCGTGGGAATTAAATCTAATTGCGAAACGATTTGATTGGCTTCCTGCCCCTTAAAAAGTTTCGGCGCATAAATAACCAGCGGAATACGGAAGCGGTTTTTTAACGAATCATCTGCCGGACCGCCGGAGGTATGGTCCGCCACGAATACAAAAATGGTATTATCAAACCAACCGTCTTCTTTGGCGCGCTTTAAAAACTCGCCGATAGACCAATCGGCAAACGACAGCGTATTTAAAAAGCCGTGCTCCCAGGAATCGTACGGATATTTGTCAAACTGCGGCAAGGTGGAGGCAAACGGCTCGTGCGTAATACCCGTAAACACCATACCCATAAAATTTTTTTCTTGGCGGTTTTTAATTTTATCAGCCGCAAACATTAAGGCATCATAATCATAGCCAAAGGGAGCGCGGTCCTTGTATTTTAACCGTTCGGGAATATCCTCCCACCCGTAACTGTCTTTTACTCCCAAGTAGGAAGCCAATGCACACAGGCGGTAAGAATCGCGGTGCGAGGTCTGCGCAAAAAAAGTGTAATAACCCGCCTGGGCAAAGTGCTTAGGCATAGGGGAAAAGGCCGTCAGTTCAAGGCCATAGCCAAACATAGGCAGACCCGGTACAAGCGGCACACCCGCAAAAACTGCCGCAAAGCCAAAAATACTGCGCAGCCCCGCCGCATAGGCATTGGTAAAATTCACGCCGTTCTTTAAAATATCGTCAAATACCGGGGTTGCGCCAAAGTCTTGTCCGGATAAACCGTCCACATAATACGGGTGCCAGCCTTCCAAAAGAACAATCATTACGTTGTAACCTTTGGCTAGGGGATTTTTTTCCGGCTGGGCTTGGCGCATAAGCGGATAATTTTCGTCCGGCACCGTTTCGTCTGCGGCTACAAAGCGTTTTTGCGTTAGTTCCAGTGCTTTTTCCGCCGGGAACGTGTTGGAAATTTCCATTGCACCCTTTCTGCCCACCTGATAAGCCGTAAATGCGCCGTTTAGCGTAAGTGCCGCTCCGGCGGGGGAAGATGCGTAATTATATACGTCCGCCACGCCAATAGATTTGCCGCGCCCGATATGTCCGCGGATAGCTAAAAAAGTGAATAAAACAATCAAAAAAAGGATTTCTCCCGTACGGATTTTACCATAGCGGTTGGCCTGAAAGTGTTTATCCGTATAACAGCAAAACGCGCGCACCGCCCACGCAAAGCCGCCCAAAAGGATAATAAGCGGCAGCCAAACCTGCGTAAGCATATACTTTAACACATAGCCCCAATCGTTAGCCACCTGCACAATTTCCTCGGCAATATGGCGGTTTACTTTGGGAAAATAAATTAAATCGCCAATCAAAAAGCCCGTCGCAAAAATAAGTTCAGCAAATAGTACGACCGTCCAAAATTTCACCCAACCGCGCCCGCGCACAGGTAAATTTAATAAAAACAGTACCGGCCCCATAAAAAGGGCTATCACGGAAAAATCAAAGCGAAGGCCGTTTAAAAAGGCGGAAAAAATTTCCGCCCCGGACAAAACGCTAAAAAAATCCCGGTTGAGCACCAACAAGGCCAAGCGCGCCACCGTAAACAGCACCCCTGCCGCCAACACGGCTAAAAAAGACAGTTTTAAGCGAAAATCGGTTTTCCGTATCATAACTACTCCGCCTTGGTTAAATTAATTTGTATGTCCTCTTCTTTTTTGGCAAAGGCCCGCAACTTTGCTTTGGCTTCCGCCGGAACGGCTGCGTCCGTTAACAGCCCGGCCACCGTACTTTGCGTAGGTACCAGCACCTTGGCTAACAGTTTTAGCGTGCGCAAGAGTTCCACCACTTTTTCTTTATCGGTAAACTCCAACTTTTCCACGCGGGAAAGTTCAGCCTTGTACTGCTTGCCGAAATGGCGCTCAAAATTGTTTTTGCGCATTAGCGAAATAATTTCTTTTTGCAAAGATTTCGCTTCGTCCAAAAGCGCCCCGCAACGGTCAATTTTTTCGCTTAAAATTTCTTGCTCACTTTTGGGTTGTTCGGCAATAGCGGGAGCCGTCTTGCGCACTGAAAACCCCGTCGGGCCGGTGTATTCCTTACCCGTAAAAACAGGGCAGATGTTGCGGTAATCGCACCAGCGGCATTGGTTTTCGCCGGGGGTGGGGGTAAAATTGCCCGCGCGGATGTTGTCTGCTACCTTTAAAACGCCCTGCCAAAATTCAAAAATTTCCTTATCCTCTGCCCGTTCAAACGTCATTTCGTGCAAGGTGGGCAAATGGTAAAAACTCAGTTGCGCCACGCGGATTTCTTTTACGCCCGGGTCCTTTTGCTCAACAAGTGCGCGGATGGCGGGGGAGTTTTCGGCAACCTTTTGATACATATACAGTTGGTCCGGCTCACGCTGGACAGTTTTGCCCGTTTTATAGTCCAAAATTTTGATTTTTCCGTCGCCCAAATAGTCCATACGGTCCAAAATACTGATAAGGCTCAACCCGTCAATATCCAGTGTACTCTTCATTTCCACGGACAGCGGGTGCGCAAAAGTAGCCGCGTTTTTGGCATAATAGGACTCAATAATCCGCCGCCCCTCTGCATATCCGGCCAGTTCCTTTTCAAGCGACGCATAGCCTTTTTGTTCATAGGTTGTTTTGTTCCAATGGTTCTCAAAAAACACCAATGCTTCCGCCAAAGTGGGGAAAACCGGGTTTGCCGGGTTGTAAATGTATTCCATTACCTCGTGCAACGCAGAGCCAAACGCAAAGTAATACTTGGGTTGCTCGGGCAGCATATGGACATAGCGGAATTTGTACTTCTGCGGGCATTCCTTATACATACCCATTTTAGAATAGGAAAACGATAAATTTCTGGCCATAAAATACTCCCAAAATACAGTTAGTTTATTGTACCATTTTACAGAGCAACTCGCCGATAAAAACAAGCATCGTTAAAAAAGAGAGGGGAAAACCTAGCCCACAAAAAAAGCCCCGCCGTAAGCGGGGCTTTTTAAAACTATTCGGTTAGTTAAAACCAATTTTGCGGCGCGGGGCGTCTTCTTTCTTAATAGTAGAAGGCAAGCGCACTTTGCCACGCAAGTATTTTACAAAGTCCGTTTTAACCGGGTAGGTATCCAATTTGATAGCAACCAAAGCCAAGGCATCTTTGTACAAAGACGGATAAAGATTCATTAAATCCACCAAATCCGCCGCGGCTTGGGCTGCCTGCTTGGAAAGTTTCGCCAGTTCCCGGTCAGCCTTTTTTACTTGGTTGCGGTAGAAGCGTTTTTCCATTTCGGTTTCGCTCATTACAATCTTTTTGTTGGCAGCCAGTTTGACCTCTTTCAACTGGGTAATGGTTTGCTCCATAAAGCCCAATTTTTTACCCAAGGCCCCAGCAAGCATATTTACCTCTTCGGGAAGTTCTTCATATTCAGGCACCAAGGCGACCACTTCGCGGAAGAAAGCCGGAGACATGTCGGGATATTCCGTCGGCTTGGCCGATTCGGAGAGCATACCCGGAATGTCGGAATCTTTTTTAGGAAAGAAATTCGGATTGCGTTCTTGCAGCAAGCGTTCTCCCCATTGGGCTTGCGCCTTCATAGCGCGTTCGTTCAGGCTAGCCGTCAACTCAGCCGTTTCGGCATCCAATTTTTCCAAAACAGCCAAGCGATCTTTTGCGACGAGAGAAGCATCCGTCAGCACTTGGGCCACTTGTTGGCTATGCACTTGTTGGGCAATCGCCAAAGAACGGCTGACCAAAGCATATTGCTGTTTAAGCACTTTGCTGGACACATTCGGAACCGTAGGAACACGGGTTTTAAACGCGTTTGTAACAGTTTTTACTTGTTTTGCTGCAACGACAGGAGCTTTACCGGCTTGGGCAGAACCAGGGACCGCCAAACCCAGTAACAGCAGGGCTAATATGACTTGTTTCATTTTAAGTACTCCTTCTCTTGTTGTCATCAGTTTAATTCGGGTACCCTTTCAATATACAAAGTTATACCCAAAAAATCCACTATTTTTTATAACAAAATTCTAAATCATTTTTAATAATGTAGTCTTCTTATACAAAAATAAACAGGGCCAAAAGACCTAACCGCTTATAGGGCTTTGGGCCTATATTGAAAGAGAGATGGTATCGTTTCCGAAGAAAATAATAGAGAAATTTTTTTAATGAAACTCCCCGGGTTTACGCCCGGGGTTTATGGTGAGCAGTAGTTATAAAACGATTCCTACCGCCGCATAAAGCAGTTTATGCGGCTTTGGGGGCAAATAAAAAACCCGCTTCCGCGGGTTCTATATTTTCCTTTATTGTCATCGGCCACCAGTCGCCTCGTTGACCCTCGGCGCTCGCGGCCCCGCCTCGCCATACTCGCCTTTCGGCTTCCTGCCTCAAACTCGTATAAGGCTCCGGCTTTCAATTCCTACCGCCGCATAAAGCAGTTTATGCGGCTTTGGGCGCAAATAAAAAACCCGCTTCCGCGGGTTCTATATTTTCCTTTAAGGTCATCGGCCACTGGTCGCCTCGTTGACCCTCGGCGCTTGCGGCCCCGCCTCGCCATACTCGCCTTTCGGCTTCCTGCCTCAAACTCGTATAAGGCTCCGGCTTTCGATTCCTACCGCCGCATAAAGCAGTTTATGCGGCTTTGGGGGCAAATAAAAAACCCGCTTCCGCGGGTTCTATATTTACCCCCAATAGGAATCGAACCTATATCCCCTGCTTAGAAGGCAGATGCTCTATCCATTGAGCTATGGGGGCGCAAATCTTTTTATATAAATTATTTTACAAAAATTTCACGCAAGATTCAAAGTTTTCTTACAGGACGGGGAAACCTATATTCCGAACTTCTGTCAAACAATTCATTTCCCGGCTTATTGTAAATACGGATTTTTTCCAAAGAAAAGAGTCTCTTTGTCCAAATTAATATGGCATTTCCAAAAAATCGCCTGTACCCCCGCACGCAAAAACGCCCTCTAAAAGAGAGCGTTTTAAAAGGCTTGCACTAAAATTACTTCTTTTCTTCCGGAGCCGGGGAAGCCGTTTGGGTCGGCATCGGCATAAAGCCGGACGGGGTTCCGTAGGGTGTGCCCTGTTGGGGGGTAAACCAATTATATGTTTGCCCAAACGCCTGGCCGTAGGAACCAAAAACGCCCTTGGTTAACCCAAATGCACCCGTAGGAATTTGCTTGGGGAATAAGCCAATACTAGGCGCGGCTAATCCCATACTAAGCCCGATAGAGGTAAGCGGCATCCACAGCGAGGTCCTCGGCACATCTGCGCGGGTCTCAATTCCGGCTTTGATATGTCCGTCCGTATAATGGCTGACCATTAACGGCACGGCAGCCAAGCCCGTTTGGGAGAGTGAAAACACCGTCATTGCCGTAGTAGCAGCCTTATCGCGTACAACAGCGGCTTCGGCTGCGGCAAGGCCTTTTGTGCGGGCGGCCACATATCCGCCGCGAACCACGTTCATATTGGCCAATTTCTGCAAAGATTGCGTTACGTTGGCCGTACCCATACCAACCAAAGCAATACCCAAGAAACCGGGGCTTGTAAAACCGTCAAAGCCGAAGGTCATCATTGTAGCACCGCCCAAAATGTTCATTCCGTAAGAAAGTTTCAGCATACGCTGATATTCCAAACCGGGGCGGAGCGGGTCTTTTAACGCACCCAAGAGTGATTTGGCACGCAAGCGCACCAAAAGCGGGAAGGCTACTACCGTGCCGCTTGTAACCAAGGCTACCCAGTTATTGCGGTTATCCTCGTGAATATTATTGTTAATCCAGTCAAATCCTTTTACCGACGGACGGATTAACTGGTTGGCCGCTTTATTAAAGGTAGCGGCTTCAAAGCCTGTAAAGGTGAAAGCGGCAGCCGTCAGCGGCAGGAGTTCTTTACTGGCTAAAATCCGCAAGGAACCCCACGTTTCGCCCCATCCGTCACGCATAAGGGTACGGGTATTCTGCCAGGCATTTGTCAGGGCCGGATAGAAACCGCCGCGCAAAGCCACGGGTTTAAATTTCATAAACCCGGCCACCTTGCCGATATTGGGGTCAATGCGCGAGAAATACAAACTGCCGAAGGACAACGCGGAAATCGTGCCCAACACCGGGAACGCAAGCGAAAAGTCCGTCGCGCCCGGGGCAAAAGTATTGGCTAAAATGGGGGGCAGTAACATTACCATAGAACCCATATTTTTAAACGCCATACTGGTAAGCAGAGAACCGCCGCCGCCAATGCGGTCAATTAACAGGTTAAGCCCGGAGCGGTTTAAAGCGGAGGACAAACCAATGGCCGCACCGGAAACAAACAACGGCCAAATGGGGGGCAAATTATCCTCATTTACCTTACCGCCAAAGCCGGACACGCCCGCAAACAAGAGGCCGCCAAAGGCCGTTCCCAAGGCAATTTTAACGGTTTTTAACGCACCGATTTTCATTACCAGCGGAGAAAACACCGGCGTCAGCAAAGACGGGATATACGGCAATGCAAGAGAAATCATTGTTTTATCCGTCTCTGTAATACGGTCTCCGTAAATATTTTCAAGAGGGGCAATTAAACTGGACGAAGCGGAACTCAAACTAAGCCCGGTGGCGATATAGAGTGGCACCAGTTTGCTGGGTGTACCCTTGACGGTCAGGTCAAAGCGCATACCCGCAGGGGCTTGGCGAACAATGTCCATAAACGGCTTTAACTGCGTTTTGCGCACCCCATAAGAGAAAGGGGAAAGCCCCGTCAGCAACTGACCGCCACGGTAGAAATTTACCGAGCCGGACGGGCCTAACACCATTTGCGCATCTTTCAAGCCCAAATAGGTATCAGCCTTTAAGGTAAGCGGCACAGAAAGAAGTCCGCCCGCTTCCGTCTGGCGGAAAACCGGAATTGAGTGCGCATACATATCTTCTTTACTGCGTGTTAAAATGTTTTTAAACGACCATTTGCCCGTTTCTGCCTTTTGTGCCTGGAACAAATTCCAACGGTTTACAAAGGGGCTCTTTAAGGAATTAAAGAAGCCGGGTTTTCCGGTGGAGGTCAGTTTCAGTTCAAAGGGAGAAGTTAAATTGGCGCGTTCTGCGGCCGCCGCAAAAGCGGGAATTTGGGAATCCGCCAATGTCAATTTAAAGTTACCGGGAGTAGTTACGCTTGATAAATCGGTACCAAAACCAAACTTCACCCCCGACTTGCCTTGCGTAAATATCGCACGCTGATAACCTGCCTTCTTCGCACCGCCAAAGCCGGACGCCACATATACATTAAGCGGCAACTCCGCCGGAGCGGCTCCGTCCTCCACCAGCACACTTGTACCCAAGGAGGCTACCTTTTGTTTTTTGGCCGGAGCGGCTTTTTCCGCCACAATGCCTGCCAAAGAGGTGGGAGCCTTAACAGAAGCATCCCCATTAAGCGCGTGCATAAGGGCCTGGCCGATTTTGCCATAGGTTTCGTCGGTTAAAAAGAGTTTATCCGCATCCATAGTTTGGGCCAAATTGCTCATAAAGGCCTTTTTATAGGAACCGCGCGAAAACTTCCGTTTGAACCAACTCTTGGCGGCATATTGAGCGTTTGTTTTTTGAATCGTTTGGGTAAGCAAGTTTGTAACATAGGCCGTTTGTTGGGCAGTAGGCGCACTACCCAAAGTAGCGGATAATAAACTGTTAAGGGCCACTCCGTCCGGCTGTCCATTGGAAAGAAGCGGACGACGTTCAAAAGAGGCTATATTTTCGGGTACTTTTACCGTTTTTAAATTCTTTACTTCCGCCGCCAAAGAGGCCGTTTCGCCCGGCTTATAGCCCGGCAAAGAGCCCAACTGGGAAATTTCTTTGGCTAACATCTGGCGGTAGGCACCGTCCGCGCTTACCGTGGTTAATTTGGCTAATGTGCCACGGTTGGCAAACGCGGTATTGGCACGCTGGGTGGCTGCGGCTAACGAGGCGTTAAGGCTGGCCACTTCGCCCTCGTTTAACACCGTGGGGTGTACCGCTGCCGACTTCCCGACGGACAACACACCAACTTCGGCAGAAAATTTTAAATTGGAAGCCACTAATTTAGAGGCCGCCGGCACAAATCCGCCCGGAACTTTTAACAGTTCCGCCGTGGTGGGAACGGTAGCAAACTGCGGCAACTGCGCGAGCACAACCGGCTCCAACCCCTTGCGCAAGCGCACCGGGATATTGCGCATCGTGCGCAACGGTTTTACCACATTAAAGCGGCGGAGCATCATCGCGCGTTGGGTTACGGTAGCACCCGAACGGGCCATATTCATCGCCTTGTACATAGCACGGCCCAAGTTGGCTCCCTTTAAGGCAAGTTTGGAAATATCCACCAAACACCATACCAAAATGGCAATATCGGCATATTGCGCAGCCTTCAACCACCAGTTGGTGCGGTCCTGACGGACACGCTTGGCATTATAAGCGGCACTTCCGCGGCTGTAAGCGGAAATAGCATAGCCCGGTTTGGGAGCGCGCTTCTTGGCGGAAGAAGCATACACTTTATATAATTTTTGGTCTAAAAGCAGTTCACTTTCCGCGCTCAAATCGCCCATACTTTGCTTAAACAAATGCCGTGCCACGGCGGCAGAGGCGGAAAGACCTGTAATTGCAAGATATTGGTTAAAAAGGGCGCGGCGGGATTCCCAACCTTTACGGTTTTGAGAAGCCTGTTGGGGGGTAATCTGTACACTGCGTCCAAAGGAATCTAAATACGCACCAGGCTGTAAATAATTGCCTTGCGGGGTATAATTTTCCGCGCCGCTTTTACCACTATGCAAAGCACCCGCCAGGAACGGCACAATACCCGTGCAGGCCATTTTATATTCATTTTTAAGCGTTACGGTTTTGGAAACATATACAACGCAGCGGTCCACCCCAAATTCTTTAAGAATTGCCAAACTTTCTTTACTGCCCTCCGTTGCCAACAATAAGGCCAAATCTTCCCACGCGTTACCAAAAGCGGCGGTGTTGGATACGTCCTTTGTCAACGGATAAACGGCATATTTGGAAACCTCGCCCAAATACTGCCCGTTAATATTTTTAAGCACATCTACGGCAGTCGTTACGCTGAACAAATCTAAATGGGAAATATCCCGCTCTTTCTCGGTGGCGGAATGAATAAACCCGCGCAAAACGCCGTATTGCTTCATTGCCAAGAGAGCGCTTGCACCCGCCAGAAGCACCGGCACAGAGTATGCGCCCGCGCGCTGCTTCTCCATAAAGTTTTCCACTAATTGGGCATCGTGCACAGACGACCCCACCATACCAAGCCCCACTACCGCCGTCAGCGGGAAGGAACAGTCTTTATCACACTTGGCTGATTTTAAGGCATTCGTATATAAGGAGTGCAAGGTTTGCTTTTGTTGGGGGGTAAAAAAGGATTTTCCGTCGCGGGTGCGCAAGGGCAACACACGCAGGGACAAGGTCATTAACTTACGTTTGGCAAAGGGTGCTTTATCCTTTAAAACAAACAAATCTTTTACGGCTTGGAAAATTTGCTTTTCCAACTGCGCCAAAGAGTCCGCCTGCGCCTGGTTAAAAATCTTCTCGGCCTGTGCATTGCGTTTTTTGCTCCAAGCGTTTAATTGGGCAACGGAATCCTGCTGCCACTTATTAATGAGGGCTTCATTTCCTTTGCGCCACTCTTCCACTTGGGCCGTATCGTATTTGCCGGAGTCAATCATTTGGTTGGCTTGGGCCTTTAAATCCGCCTTGGCTTGGGCGGCGCGCTCGTTTACTTGGGCAAGTTGGGCTTTCTTCTGTGCGGCAGTATCTTTGGTCAGTTCCGTTTTAAAGGTGGCAAAAGCATCTTTGGCAGTTTTGGAGGAAAAGGTACTATTCGGATTTAATAAACCGTCTATCTGGATTAAACGGGCTTTGTCTTTATCACTTAGGCGGCCTTGGTCAATTTTATAGACTTGCTGTTGCAGGCGTTTTTCTTGTTCAATGCGGGGTAAAGAGGTGCTTTCTCGGGTGGAAACGGCTTCAAAAGTTCTTTGGTTTAGGGATTTATCTAATGCTTCTTTTTGCTTTTCGTTTAACTTAAAGCGGGGCTTTGATACTTGCGCCATTGCCGGGGAAGCAATATGGATAAAAAAACAAAAGGCAACAAACAAACAGGTAAAGCGTTTTAACAAATCAGCCAAAGCAGATAAATTATTCATAAATAGAAAATTCCCTTAATTAAGAAGATAAAAAT
>NZ_JAJWTS010000030.1:0-3489 GCF_021632165.1 Candidatus Avelusimicrobium fimicolum | reverse complement strand
CATTAATGCAGAAAAGGTTTGTAACCGATACGCAGAACTTTGAACTTGCTTCATTTCTTCCCGTACTCGGGTTAAGATAAACTGCTTGTGTCGTTGTTGCAACGCCGCTCTCTTGCACTTTACAGAACAGTATTTCTTTTTATCCCGCCGTTTACAGTTAGATAAAGCCTTTCCACAAATCACACAGTTATCCATTGATTAAGTCCTCCACCAACCAAGGCCATTTGCTTTGGCAGATTTTCAAAATCTCGCGAGCCACATACTGCACTTCCCATTGAGCGCGTTTGCTTAACCGAAGTTCCAGGAAATGTCTTAATGCACGAAAGTTCATTGTTACCGTCATATTGCAAGTCATACCCAACGGCAGAAACATACGGGCATCTTCTTTCGGCACATCGTTTTGTACCAGTTTCTTATAGAAGTCTTTGGCCTTGCTAACGAAATCCACACAACTGTCATCTGTCATTAAAGCCTTAATAGGCATTACAAATTCGTTGTCCGCTACATCTACATACCGCATACTTTGAACGCAGTAAGAACAGCCGATACGGTGTCTTACTATTTGATTTTGGCATACTCTGCTGATACCGCTGATATCAAAAGTAGCAATCGCATTTTCCAAAGTGCTAGTGTGTCCGCTTTTGATAAGTCCTTTCACAAAGTCCGCTCTCTTGTTTACTTTGTCTTTCGCTCTGCTATTATAACAGGTTCTGGCGCACACAGAAATAACATACAAAGGGTCAACCGTACTGTCTAACAATTCTACTTTCATTTGCTCTGCTCCTTTTTTCTACCTAACAACTGATAGTTTACCAAGGCTCTATAATTACCTTGCATATTCTTATACAAATCGTTCTGTGCCATAATCATACGCTCCCTGTTATTGATTAGATACCAAGTATCAGCAATAACATTTTATATCTTATTGTTTTTATCTACTACCGCAAACCAATATGTATATTTGGCTTTCTTTTCCGTTTCTTTTTTAGTCATATTAATCCCTCCAAAATCTGTGGGGTCCACAAATTGTTTACCACTCCTCGCTAATAAACCACCAAATTATTACGCCAATACACCACAGCGCAAAGATGATACCGATAATGTCTAATATTATGCTCATTTATCTTTCGCCTTATCTTTCAGATACTCTTTGGTTAAGTCCAATAATTGATTGGATATATCCAGAGTCTTGCCGCCGATTTGCTGTATCTTTTCATTGTTTGCAATAGCAGGCACTACATAAATAGCAGCCATTTGGTTTGTGGACGGTAAAAAAACCCTAACAGCACCAAAAAATATAATACCTATCATGGCTAAAAGAAAAGATATACCAGCATATTTTTTAACCTTTACATTTTCCATTTCGTTTGCATTACAAAATATCAGTACTGAAAGAAGCATACAAGCCAGCAATACGCCACACATAAGAACACAACCACCAATAATATCATCTAACTTTAACAGCCAGTACATCTGCATAGGTGTAATCATATTTTATTCCTCCTGTTTATTAATTTCATCTTTTATCTTTTGCTCATCTTCCAGAAAAGCCAAAGCGTATTCTGTTTTTTTACGCACAACTTTTCCTAGTAAGTTACAATGATGTGCACATAAATCAAGTTTGCAACCAAAATACTCGTAGTCGTTGTCTAATGTTAATGTTCCGCCTATATTATATACTTTTTGATACTCAATGGTAACAAAAGGCAGGACAGCCTTTTTTTCTATTGTCTTACCGCAAATATCGCAGTAAAACACGTCTTTTTTTATCGTTATTTGCTTTTTCATCTATTCCTCCCAAGGGGCGACGATGTCAAATGCATAAGGTTTGTCGTCATAAAAACGCCCGTATTTTGTAACAGCATAAGCATCTACCTTTCCAAGAACTGCGATGACATAGGGGAAATGCTCATCTTGCTGGCGTGATACAAGCCACGCCTTTCTGCCGTCTCTCGTTTTGTAAAACTTACCTACTTCCAGTTTGAGCGGATTGGGGTATTCAACATATAAGCCATAATCGTTACATATTGTAGGCGCAAGGTACCATTGTTCTTTCTTCCGCCAAAAAATAACTCCTTTGTACATTTTGTAGATATAACCTTCGTCGTCACTCACTACTTTTCCAGCCTGTAAAGCGTCAATAACTTCTTCCGGCGTTTTTAAATATCTTTTAGTCATTTTGTTTCCTCCAATTCAAATAAGCATTTCGGCTCTCTTTCTATTCTTTCTTTTGCGATATCAAAGTATTGCTTATCTAACTCAATACCGATGAAATTACGTTTTAAATTTTTGCACGCTACCCCAGTAGTACCACTACCCATTGTGAAGTCAAGTACCGTATCGCCCTCATTAGTGTATGTTTTGACTAGATACTCCATAAGTGATACTGGTTTTTGGGTATGATGTAGCCCCCTAGCACCCCTTTCTCTATTATTAAATTTCTGGACACTAGATGGATACCTTAACTCTTTATCATACTCCTTACCTGCATTATTTCTACTAATATTTCCCATTGTTTCATTTGAAGTGGTGCTATTGGTATGATAAGGGTTGTTTAATCTTTTTTTACCATTTTCACTCCTTTCTTGCATAACTGGAAAATAATTTACTCTATGCCCTTTTTGCCCAAAAACTAAAATATTCTCGTGCTCTTTTATTGGCATATATTTAGCAGTAACAAAATTACTTCCTGCTACTTTTTTATAAATCCACTCATACTTAACCCCTTCGTGATGAACTATATTTTGCGTTATCAATTCACTTGTAAATGGTTGGGAAGCAAACAAAACTATCGGTGTATGTTCGTCTTTTCGCAATTTATACAAGCATTGGAACATTTCGTAGATTGGTATTACTGCATCCCACTTGCACGCAGTAATACCGTAAGGCGGGTCGGTGATAATTGCGTCTACTTTAACGCCCTCTTTAATAATTCGTTCCATTACTTCCAAACAATCCCCATTATATAACTGTATGTTCATTTCTTTATCTCCATACAAGGGCATTTCTGTATTGCCAACATTCTTTCTTCGTGCTCTTGTATTCTGGCTGAAATTCCAATAGTAAATGCACCAATCGTCATTAAAATAAGAAGACCACAAAAAAACCTCAAAAACAATTCATTATCTTCCATAAATACCTCCTAAATTTCGTCAGCCAAGCCACCTCGCTTCCTGTGGCACCGCCTAATCTATCCCATATTCAAGGGTGGGCTAATGATTAACCGTTATGGGCTTTATAGAACGATTAAACAAAACTCCCACGGAGACTGTCCTTCCTTGCTCCTTTTTGGCTGACCAGTCAAATCTATTGCCTAGTAATCGCCCTCGTCTAGGCCACGAGGATTGCACCGTGTAAGTAATTCGGCTGGATTGCACAATTATACCCATTGTGCCCAAGGTTAAATCTTTATTTTTTACTTACTTCTTTTGGCAAGACGGTGCTTCCATTCAACGTGCAATTCTTTACTGCCAACAAAACATCAAACGC